>WGAB01000274.1 GCA_015489295.1 Caldifarciminota bacterium | reverse complement strand
TGGTCACCACGCTCATCCCGGCCTCGATGACCATGACCTCGAACAGCGTCTTCTTCAGGTGCACCACCACGTAGTACAGCAGCACGAAATCCGGGGCCAGGGACCAGGCCGCGGTGTACAGCCCCTCGATGAGAAGCAGGAAGCCGTATTCTCGGGCCCGGGGGAAGCGCCAGCCTTCCGGCGTGACCCGCTCGGTTTTGCCCACCGGGGGAAGGAAGGCCCACAGGTAGGCCACGGAAACCACGGAAAACAGCCCGAAGGCCAGGAACGCGAGCCGGTAGTGCCGGGGCGTGTTCCACACGTAGCCGAAGAGATACCCCAGCACCAGGAACCCCACCAACTGGCTGATTTCCGGCAGGCGCAGGTGCCAGGCGTAGATTTCCTCGTAGCGGTCTTCGGGGTAGACGATTTGCTCGTAGGCCTGGTAAAGGGGGTAGAGCAGCCCGGAGAGTTTTTCCAGCAGGCGGCCCCAAAACAAGACCACGGAGGCCAGCGCGCCCTGGGCCAAGCTGTAGAGCACATAGGCCACGCCGTCCAGCACGTCGATCAGGATGAGCCCGAGTTTGAGGGGATACTGGTTGAAGAAGCGACCGATGAGGTAGGTCAGGGGGATGAAGGCCAGGTTGACCGCGGTGAACAGCGCGCCCACATCCAGCACCGAGTAGCCTGTGCGGAGCATGTACAGGGGCAACAGATACCACACGATGAGTTGGGGCGCGATGAGGGTGTGGTAGAGCATATACGCCTTCGCCGCCCGGGGAATTTCGCGCCATCGCATGAGGTATCTCTGCCCTTTGTGCCGTGGTTCTGTTGCCCTGCAGGCTCCGCACTAAAGGTAACGTACAGGAGAAACCTTGGTGCTTTAGCGTTTGCTAAAGGCCAAGGGGAGGTGTCACCCAGCCCCGTAATGATCAGAGGCGTTGGTCAATTATACGCGTTTGGTTGGGGAAGGTGCGTTGGGTGGCCGCGTTTACTCCCGCAATCCGCGCCCTCCTAAAACTCTTCACGGCTAAAGCCGCTCCTACGAGATCCCACAGGAAAAGTGGCTGTAGGAGCCGCTTTAGCGGCGATCTTTCAGGACCCCGGGAACGTTGCTTCTTGAGAAAGGAATCTTGGGTTTCGGAGAGGGAAGATGGAGCGGGAGACGGGATTCGAACCCGCGACCCCTACCTTGGCAAGGTAGTGCTCTACCACTGAGCTACTCCCGCGTGGGTGGCAAATTATACAAACCCTTCCCGGCCGGTGCAAGCAAGGAGGGGAGGGCTACAAAATCCTGCGGGTTTTCTGGAGGACCGGCACCCGGAGGTCGCCGAGGGGTGTATGCACCAACGCCCGCCCCTCCACCTTCACCTCCAGGTGACGCCGGCGCACGGCCTGGGTGACGCTCTGGCCCAGGGCCGACCAGGTGAGCGGCACCGACATGGTTAAGGTCGTGCTGTCGCGGGCCGGGATTTCCACCCGCTCGTGGTGGGTCAGGTGGGTCAGCAGGCGCTCGTCGGCATAGAGGTCCATCTCAAAGCCGTCCAGCACGGCTTTGACGGCGTTGGGATTCACGGCCTTCCAGTGGAGCCGGAAGGTCACCCCCTGCAAACTGAGCCCTGCAAAGGAAACCCCCTCCAGGCGAAACCGAACCTTTCTCAGTGCGACGCGCTGCTGCAGGGCCATGCACCCGGCCCCGATGATCACCCCAAGAACCAGGATCCAGGAAAAGTACCGCATGGCGAAATCATACGGCCTACTTCTTTTTGCGGCCCTCGGGCTCTTTGGTGAGCACCACCATAAAGGCCTCCTGCGGGAGATCCACGCGCCCCACCTTTTTCATGCGCTTCTTGCCTTCCTTTTGCTTTTCCAGCAACTTCCGCTTGCGGGTGACATCGCCCCCGTAGCACTTGGCGGTCACATCCTTCCGAAGCGGGGCGATGCGCTGCTTGGCAATCACCCGTTTGCCGATGGCCGCCTGGATGGTTACCTCAAACAGGTGACGGGGAATCATCTTGCGGAGTTTTTCGGTGATCTCGCGGCCGATGCGGTACGCGTCTTCCCGGTGCACCACCTGGGCCAGGGATTCCACCCGCTCGCCGGCCACATAGATGTCCAGCCGCACGAGATCGGATTCCCGGAACTCCAAAAACTCGTAATCCATGGAGGCGTAGCCCCGGGTTACGGTCTTCAGGCGGTCATAGAAGTCAAAGATCACCTCGCGGAGCGGCATTTCGTACTCAAACAGCACGGTGCGGGGGTCCAGGTACTGGAAGGTGCGTTGCACGCCCCGCTTCTTCTGGCACAGTTCCACGACGGCGCCGATGTACTCCTGGGGCGTGATGATCTGCACCAGCACATAGGGTTCCAGGGCCTTTTCAAACACATCCGGGAAATCCTTGGGCGAGGTGACCACCCGTTCGGTGCCGTCGCGCAGGATCACTTTGTATTCCACATTGGGGGTGGTCACGATGACCTCCAGGCCGAACTCCCGCCGCAGGCGTTCCCGCACGATCTCCATGTGCAGGAGCCCCAGGAACCCCACCCGGAACCCGGGCCCCAAGGCCGGCGAGTACTCCTGCTGATACACGATGGCCGAATCGTTGAGCCGCAGTTTATCCAGCGCCTTCTGGAGTTCCAGAAACTCCGAGGGCAGCAGGGGATAGAAGCCGGCAAACACCATGGGCTTGGGTTCCCGGTAGCCGGGCAGGGCCGGCGTTTCGGGAAAGCGCGCCAGCACGATGGTATCACCCACCCGGGCCTGGCGGATATCCTTGATGCCTGCGGCGATATAGCCCACCTCGCCGGCCACAAGCCGCGGGGCGGGCACCCGATGGGGCTTGAAGTAGCCCACTTCGGTGACCTCGTAGGTGAGCCCGGTGGACTTAAAGCGGATGCGGTCGCCGGGCTTCACGGTGCCCTCAAAGATCCGCACGAAGGGAATGGCGCCCCGGTACTCATCAAATACGGCGTCGAACACCAGGGCCTGCAGGGGTTTTTCGGGGTCGCCCTTGGGAGGCGGGATCTTTTCAATGATGGCCTGCAGCAGTTCCTCCACGCCCCAGCCCTCCTTGGCCGACACCAGGTACACCTCCTCCTCCGGCCCGAGGAGATCATAGATCTGTTGTTTCACGCGGTCCACATCGGCGTTGGGCAGGTCAATCTTGTTGATCACCGGCAGGATTACGAGGTCCTGTTCCAGGGCCAGGTACAGGTTGGCGATGGTTTGGGCCTCCACGCCCTGGGTGGCGTCAATCAGGAGCAGGGCGCCTTCGCAGGCGGCCAGCGACCGGGAAACCTCGTAGGAAAAGTCCACATGGCCCGGGGTATCAATGAGGTTCAGGATGTAGGTTTCGCCCCGGTAGGTGTACTCCATGCGCACGGGGTGCATTTTGATGGTGATTCCCCGTTCGCGTTCCAGGTCCATGGAGTCCAGCACCTGTTCAGAGATCTCCTCCGGGCGGAGGGTTCGGGTGATTTCCAGGAACCGGTCCGCCAGCGTGGATTTGCCGTGGTCAATGTGGGCGATGATGCTGAAATTCCGGATGTTCAAGGCGTTGATATTATCCGGGGCCTGCCCGCAGGGCACAACAGAGGGACTTACAGAGGCAACGCCAAGCCGCTACGATCAAAATCATCCCCGCCCTTGGTGGGCGGGGATTGAGGGGAGGAGGATTTCAAAGTGGCCGTCCGATGCACCATCTCCATCGAACCAAAGACAAAACGCGTATAATTGTCCAACGCCCTCCACAAGGGAGGGCGATGCCGTGAAATACTTTGGACCTTTCCAGAACAGCCTGTAGAAAACGTTGAAATCTCAAGATCCGCTTTCCTCCTACTGTTACAATCGGAGCGATACCTTTAAGGCGGCAAACCAACAGGGCAAACGGCGGAGGTACACCATGCGATGGCGCGAAATTCCCCAGACGGCCAGGGCGTACATGCTGTACCACACCCTTATTGCGTCCCAGCTCGTCGTGTGGTACCTGCTGCTTCTGCACATGCTCCGCACGGGCTACTTGGTGCTGGATGTGGGCGCGCCGGGCCGTTTCGGCAATGCCCTGGCCTTTCTGCTTTTGATGAGTAGCCTGCTCGCGTGGAAAGCCCGCCGTGGCGGCAGGTGAGGCATGGATTCGCTACAGGATGCTCAAAACTCACAGATGGCACCGTTTCAGGATCGCTCCAGCCGTTGGCGCAAAACTTGAAGGAGAGCTGCCAGCACACCCAGCACCAATATGAAGATCACCAGCTTGGGTGTGGTGAATTTTTGAATCCAGGAGCGCAAGCGCTCGCCCAGAACCTGCTGTACCGACTCTATCAATAAAGTTGCCAGGAGGATACTGACAAGCACAGTCCCCCACACTATCCACCGAAGTCCGCGGGCTATGGCATTGCGCCACCGACGCGGCGTTGGGGAATGGAGGGGATCCAAAGGTGGCAGCCCGGCCACCTGTAACTCAGTGAGCCGGGTCACCACGGGCTCCAGGGCTTCATAGGCGGCATTGCGTACATGTTCAAACCAATCCGTGAGCCGCCACCACAAAGCCCGGGCCACCCGGCGAGCCCACGCCAGAGCCCGAATCCCCGGAGACACTGCACCCAAAGCCCAGGCCGCCGCACGGCGCACAGCCGCATCTCCATCCCCCAAAGCCCGTAGTAGAGCAGCCACCACTTGATCTGTTGCGGCTTCCGATCCCATCTTCCCCAAAGCCCAGGCCGCCGCACGGCGCACAGCCACATCTCCATCCCCCAAAGCCCGTAGTAGAGCAGCCACCGTCTCTTCCGTTGCCGCTGCCGGTCCTATCTCCCCTAAGGCCTCGGCCGCCGCACGGCGCACATCCCCATCCCGATCCTTCAAAGTCCGCACCAGAGCAGCCACCGTCTCTTCCGTTGCCGCCGCCGGTCCTATCTCCCCTAAGGCCTCGGCCGCCGCACGGCGCACATCCCCATCCCGATCCTTCAAAGTCCGCACCAGAGCAGCC
>WGAB01000273.1 GCA_015489295.1 Caldifarciminota bacterium | reverse complement strand
TTGAGGCCCGGATTGCCAACCCCTACGACCTGGCCGACGCCGACTACCAGATCACCATCCAGTACGATTCCACCGGCACCGACACCACCTGGACGATCACCCGCCTGCAGAACGGCGAAGGCACCGTGCTGGCCTCGGGGATCCCTTACATCCATGGAGAAGACGGCGCTCCCATCGTGGACGGTCTGCGGTTCTTCGTCACTGCTGAAACCCGCGAAGGCCTGGATACCCTGGTGTGGTCCCCCGGAAACTCCAATCTGTATGTAGACCAGGCCTCGGTGTTCCGCTGGCTGCCGTACCATGTGATGATTGAGATCGGGGTGCCGGATACCGCCGCCCGGTACAAGTCCACCGGCCCCTATGTGAACAATGTGCCCATGAAGTTCCGGGTGTCCCTGGTGCAGGGCGACCAGATCCTCCCGGCCGAGTTCATGTACCAGGAGGCGGACGGTGATTCTCTGGTGGATGATCCTTATGGCAACGACCGGCTGTCCATCTTCGCCCCCGGCGGCACCACGCCGCTGTACCAGATCATCTTCAAATACCCCTTCGTGGCCGACTCCGATTCCGTGTACATCCCGCCCCAGGCCGGGGATGTGGCCCATCTGCACTTCTACACGCCGCTTTCACCGGCCGACACCGTGCTCTTCACGGTGACCGCGCCCCGCACCTCGGAGGAAACCATCCAGAGCCAGCTGGACCAGGTGGCGGTGGTACCCAACCCCTACGTGGTGGCCGCCCGCTGGGAGATCAAGGACGAGTACATCCGCTTCGGCCGCGGAGAACGCGAGCTGCACTTCATCAATCTGCCGGAGGAAGCCATCATCCGCATTTACACCATCAACGGTGAGCTCATCCGCACACTGCGCCACTTCCCCGGTGAAGACGGCTACCTGAGTCCCTCGGTGCACGCCTGGAACCTGCAGAACAAGTACGGCCAGGAAATCGCCTACGGCCTGTATGTGTACCATGTGGAGGGGTATGTGGACGGCAAACGTGTGGGCTCGGCCATTGGCAAGTTTGCCGTGATTAAGTGAGGTGGATCATGAAACGGATCGTCGTCACCCTTTTGCTGACGGTTGCCCTGGCAACCAGCGCCGGGGCCGTGTCCAATGTGGGCACCCGGGCTGCCCAGTTCCTGAAGATCGGCGTGGGCATGCGCGCCACCGCCATGGGCGACGCCTTCGTGGCCGTGGCCAACGATGCCTCGGCCCTGTACTGGAACCCGGCCGGCCTGAGCCGGGTGTCCCGGCGCCAGGTGATCTTCAACCAGGCCAACTGGATCGCGGGCATCCGCTTTGGCTACGTGGGCATGGTGTGGCCGCTGCCCAATCGGGGTACCATCGGCGGAGCCATGACCTACCTGGGCTCCGGAGAGATGAAGGTGCGCACGGAAGATGCCCCCGAAGGCACCGGCGAAACCTTTGAGGTCAACGACCTGGCCCTCACCTTTGCCTATGGCCTGCCGTTTACCGACCGCTTTTCCTTCGGCTTCGCCTTCAAGTATATCTCCGAGCAGATCTGGCACATGAGCGCCTCCGCCTATGCCATCGACCTGGGCATCCACTTTGACACCGACTTCCACGGCATCCAGCTGGGCATGAACCTGTCCAACTTCGGCGGCAAAATGCGGCTCATGGGCGAAGACACCCGGTTCATCTACAACATTGATCCCAACCGGAACCCGAACCATACCCCCAACGTGGTGGCCGACCTGCGGACCGACGCCTTTGACCTGCCCACGCGGTTTCAGGTGGGGCTTTCGGGACCCCTGCCGGTGCTGCCCGGCATCTGGGCTGTGGACTTCGTGACCCCGAACGACAACTACGCGTACCTCAACGCCGGTGCCGAGGTCCAGCTGGGCCGATTCCTGAGCCTCCGGGCAGGGTACCGGGGCCTCTTTAACTACGAGATGGAAGGCGGCCTCACCGCCGGGGCCGGCTTCCGGATCACCTCGCCCCGCCTGCCCTGGAAGCTGAACCTGGACTACTCGTACCTGGACTTCGGACGGCTGCAGAACGCCCAGCGGTTCGGGGTTCTGCTGGTGTTTTGAGAATCGGCGGGAGAAGCCTTAAAACATAAAAACAAGTCAACCAAAAAGGAGGTTGTCCGATGAAGAAGGTTGCCGTATGGGGCAGCGCGCTGGTGCTGCTGGCCCTGCTGCCTGGGCGGGTGCTGGCCCAAAACGCCCAGGATGGCGACAACACCGCCTTCAACCTCACCCTCACCGACCAGATCGGTGACTGCATGCGGGCGGATACCAACTACTACGGCTACAGCCGGAGTGTGATCACCGGGAGCGACCTGGACCAGGACGGCATCAAGGAAATCATCGTTACCGACTACTACAACGGCGGCCGGATCCACGTGTTTGAGGTCACCGACGGCGCGCTGGAAGAGGTGTGGTGCATGTCGGGCACCGACAACCCCTACGGCTACGGCCCGCGTTCCGTGACCACTGGCGACCTGGATGGCGACGGCTACGGCGAGATCATCGTGGCCATGACCGGCGGCGGGGGTGACACCAACCGCCTGCATGTGGGCCTGTGGGTGTACGAGTGGAACGGCAACGACAATGAGTACGGCGAGTACGATGCCAACACCGGCAACTGGCTGCCCTCCGAGCGGATCATCGAGTTCGGCTTTGAGGGCGATACCCTGTTCCCCGACCGGTATCGGTGCGAGGACGTGGCCGTGGGTGACTTCGACAACGACGGCATCGAGGAAGTGCTCTGGGTGAACAACGGCGGAACGGCCTTTGACAACGCCTACATCTTTTCCATCGTGGGCGACATCGGAAGCCACTTCATCACCGTGGATGTAGAGGCCGTGTTCAAGCGGGTGGACTACGGCTGGGGCGGCAGTTCCGTGTCCGGCTTTGTGACCGACCTGGATGCGGACGGCAATACGGACCTCGTGGTCATGATCTGGAACAACATCGGGTTCCAGATCATCGAGGCCACGGCGCCCAACACCTACGAGGCCAAGGCCTACTTCGACAACATCGACACCGAGGACCGGTATCCCTTCGCCAAGATCGTGGGGGCCTACGACATGGACAACGACGGCAAGCCCGAGATGGTGATCGGTGCCCTGCTGCGCTCCCGCTTCTATGTGGTGGAGGCCGGCGACGACGTGACCGCCGACCAGATCACCATCCACGGGCCCGTGGAGTTTATGGAGGACGATTCTACAGCCATGTACTCCCTGCTGGGCCTGCGGGTGGGTGACCAGGATCACGGTCCGGGCACCGATGGCGCCGACATCTACTTCACCGACGACCACCGCCGCGTGATGGACCTGGAGTTCACCGGCACCGATCTCGGCGATCCGGCCTCCTACACCG
>WGAB01000272.1 GCA_015489295.1 Caldifarciminota bacterium | reverse complement strand
GTTCCGATAGATCTTCTCCGCTTCGCCGTACTTTCCCTGCTGGAAGTACGCCTCAGCCTTTTGGAAGTCCTGGCTCCAGTTTCCTCCAACCAAGAGAAAAACAAGGATCGGGATCATCGTGCTCATGATCACCTATTATATGGGGCTTTTTGGGGTATCCGGCTCGGCCCAGCCGAGCTTTCTTCGGAGCACATCGTAGAAGCCGGGAGCCTCGGGCAGCCGCACCATCTTTACGGGCTCGCTCCCGCGTTTCACCTGGACCTCCTCGTCGGAGGCCAGTTCGGTTTGCTCCTGGCCGTCGGCCGAGAGCAGGATGCCCACGCCCCGGCCCCGGGCTCGAACCCGCAGATGCCCCACAGCTGGCAGGATCACCGGCCGCAGGGAGAGGGTGTGGGCGCAGATCGGGGTGACCAGCATCACCTCCAGTTCCGGGTACACGATGGGGCCGCCTGCTGCCAGATTGTAAGCGGTGGAGCCGGTAGGGGTGGAGATGATGACGCCGTCGGCCTTGTATTCGCCCAAAAACTCCTGGTTGTACCACACCCGGATGTGGACCAGTCGGGCCGCGCCGGTGGCCGTGATCACCATGTCGTTCAGGGCGGTGAACACCCGGCCCCGGTGCTCCACCTCCAGGGTCATCCGGGGTTCCAGGGTGTAGTCGCCCTGCCGCAGCGCCTCCACGATCCGGGGGATTTCCTGAGGCGTGTAAACGGTCAGGAACCCCAGGCCCCCCAGGTTGATGCCCAGGACCGGTTTCCCCTGGGCCAGGCGGGCCGCCCGCAGGAAGGTGCCGTCGCCGCCGAGGGCCAGGATCACATCGGCCTCCTGGGCCAGCGCCTCGTCGGGCACCACCCGGTCCACACCGGGCTGCGCGAGTTCCTGGTCCGTGGCGGTCAAAAGAAGCGGTGCGGGCGCCCGCTTCCGGAGTTCCTCCAGGGTCGCCCGCACCTGCGGACGTTTCACATTCAGCACCACCCCGATGTGCTGCAGCGGGGGGCTCAGGCTTTGGGTTTGCGTCGTTTCAGGCCCTCCCATTCCACCACCAAACTGGCCACCACAAAGATGGACGAATAGGTTCCCACCACCACGCCGATGGTAAGGGCCAGGGCAAAGTCAAAGATCACCGGGCCGCCGAACACCAGCAGGGCGATCAGCACCAGCAGCGTGGTCAGCGAGGTGATCACCGTCCGCGACAGGGTTTCGTTGATGCTCCGGTTGAAGATCTCGATCAGCCGTTCTATGGGCGTCTTCGGCGTAATGCGCTTGCTGTTTTCCCGGATCCGGTCCGACACCACTATGGAGTCGTTGATAGAGTACCCCACGATGGTCAAAAGGGCCGCCACGATGGCCGAGGTCACCTCTCGGTTCAGCAGGGTGAAGATCCCCAGGGTGATGAGCACATCGTGGAACAGGGCCAGCACCGCCCCCACCCCGAACTCAAAGTTGAAGCGGATGGTAATGTAGATCAGCATCAGCAGGAGGCCGATGCTGACGGCCCAGATGGCCTGACGCTTGATCTCTTCGCCGATACGCGGCCCCACCTTTTCGGTCCGGTCGATCCGCACCTGAACCTGGTACTTCTCCTCCAGGGCCTTCTGGATCACCGAGGGGTCCACATCCTCCTTGTACTTGATCAGGTATTCGTTGGCCTCGCCGAAGTTCTGCACCTCGGCCCCGCTGATCCCCAGGCTGGCCACCACACCACGGATCTTGGCGATGTCCAGGTGGGGCTCCACATGGATCTGCACCAGGTTGCCGCCCGTGAAGTCAATGCCGTATCGGGGTCCACCGTGAAGGAACAGCACCACGAGGCTCAGCAGAATCACCACTCCGGAGAGGGCGAAGGCCCAGCGACGCTTCCCCATGAAGTCAATGTTCGGTTGCTTAAAGAATTCCATGGCTTTTCTCCTCAGATCTTGATCCGCTCTGCATGTTTGACGCCGATGAGGTAATCAAAGATCACGCGGGTGACGAAGATGGCCGTGAAGAAGCTGACCACGATGCCCAGGGACAGCACCACGGCAAAGCCCCGGATCGGGCCGGAACCGTAGCGCAGCAGCACGAGCGCTGCGATCAGGGTGGTGAGGTTGGCATCCAGGATGGTGATGGTGGCCCGCTTATAGCCGGTATCCACGGCCACCCGTAGAGACTTTCCAGCCCTGAGTTCTTCGCGGATGCGTTCAAAGATCAGCACATTGGCGTCCACGGCGATCCCCACGGTCAGGATCAGGCCGGCCATGCCGGGCAGGGTGAGGGTGGCGTGAAAGCCCACAAGGAGCGCCAGGATGAACAGGAGGTTGAGGAACAGGGCCAGATCGGCGATCCAGCCCGCCGTGCGGTAGTACAGCGCCATGAAGAACACCACCGCCAGGAACCCGATGACAAGGGCCCGCATGCCCCGGCGGATGCTGTCGCTTCCGAGGAGTGGCCCCACGGACCGTTCCTCCAGCACCCGCACCGGCGCCGGCAGCGCACCAGCCCGCAGCACCACCGCCAGTTCCTTGGCCTCCTCCATGCTGGTGATGCCGGTGATCTGGGCGCTGCCGCCGGAAATCCGCTCCTGGATCACCGGGGCCGATTGCACCACATTGTCCAGCACAATGGCCAGCCGTTTGCCCACATTCTCGCCGGTGATCCGGGCGAACCGGGCGGCGCCCTGGCGGTCAAAGTACAGCAGCACAATGGGCCGGTTCGCAATGTTGGGGTCGGTGCCGCTGCCGATGGTATGCTTGGCGTCCTTTACATGGGCCCCCGTGAGTTCGGGTTCGGCCTTAAGTAAAAACAGGTGCCGGTACTTCCGGCCCTGGAACTCAAAGGTTTTGCCCCAGTAGAACCGGTAGCCGGAGGGGATCGCCTTCTGCACCTCGGGCAGGGCCAGCAGCGAATCCACCCGGTGCCAGTTGTCCTCCACCACCACGATGCTCCCGCTGCGGGGATCAATGTTCAGGAGCGAGGAGAAGGGCCGCACTCGGGCCAGGGAGTCCTCCGGGCTCAACAGGCCGGTATCGGCCACGGAGCCCTTGCGGAGGGCCTCATCAATCCGCTCCAGGGCATCGGCCACGATCCGATCGTCGGCCACCAGATGGAACTCCAGTTGAGCCGTGCGGCCGATGAGGGAGTGGGCCCGTTCCCGGTCCAGCACCCCGGGCAACTGCACGAGGATGCGGCCCTCACCCACCTTCTGGATGGAGGGTTCAAACACCCCCCACTGGTCAATCCGGTTCCGGATCACTTCAATGGCACGGTCTACGGCTCCCTCTACCTCTTCCGGTTTCAGTTTGGAGCGGTCCACCTCCAGCAGGATGTACATTCCGCCCTGCAGGTCCAGCCCCAGGTTGATGCTCTTTTTCTTGAGGTTCAGCAATTCAGACCGGGGGAGTTGTGCCCGCTCCTCCGGGGACAGGGTGTAATAACGGAAGGTTGGGTAAAGGGACCACAGGGCAAGCAACACCAGGCCGAGGATCAACACAATTTTCCACTTCAGCCCCTTCAAGAGTCATGCCTCCTTGTTCGGCTTGAACCTCCGGTTCGCGAGGATCGTTGAAGGTGCCTATTATACGCCCCAGCCCGCAACCTTCTAAGGCACACATTGCATCGGAGAAGCCCATGACGTACCATAAGGGGCAACGCAACAACCATCGGAGGTGAGTCTCGGATGTCCGTAAAGCGCTTGGTCCTGTGGGGAAGTCTTCTTCTGCTTCCCGGTTCCCAGATGCTGGCCTCGGCCACCGAAGCCGGAGGGGTGTTCCTGACCATTTTCCCGGGTGCGCGTGCAGTGGGCATGGCTGCAGCCTTCTCCGCCGTGGCCGACGATGCCACCGCCAGCTACTACAACCCTGGAGGGATGGCCTTTTTTAAGGAAACCCAGGTTTCCCTGGTCCACGCCCCCTGGCTCCCGGCCCTTGCCAAGGACATGTACTACGAATTCATGGGCTTCGTGCACCCCTTGCGACAGGGCGTGATTGGGGGGCACATCATTTACCTCAATTTGGGCAATGTCGATGCCTACGATGAAAGCGGCAACTACGTGGGGTCCTGGCGACCGGCCGATTACGCGTTTACCCTGGCCTACGCCTTCCAGGCAAGCCCACGGCTGGGGGTCGGGTTCCTGGGCAAGCTGATCCGCAGCTTCCTGGCGCCTCCGGAGGTGCTCAAGGTGGTGCTCGATGAACCCGGGGGTGGCAACGCCCTGACCTTTGCCCTGGGGGCCGGGGTGTACTACAAAACAGCGCTTCCGGGACTCACCCTGGCGGCCGTGGTCGATAACCTCGGCCCCGGCCTGAAGTACACGGGATCCGGCCGGCGTGAAGACCTGCCGTATCTCCTGCGTCTCGGCGTAGCGTACCGCCCCATCTGGACGGATGTCCACAAGCTCACCCTGGCCGCCGATGTCAATAAGGTGCTGGTGGGCCTCAACAGCGATCTGCGGGACAAGGGCATGCGGTACGTGATCCGCGAAGCCTTCAAGCACGTGGGGCTCGAGTACACTCTGCTGGACCTGATTTCCGTTCGTGCCGGCTACTTCTACGATGTGGAGGGTGCCCGCACGGGTTACACCTTTGGCTTCGGGTTCCGGGCAGGGCCCCTGCAGCTGGACTACGGCAACGACTCCGACATTTACGAGTTCCAGCAGGCCGGCGATCCCCACAACCAGCGGTTTTCCCTCACCTATATCATGAGGCGGTAAAAACCCAGGAAGCGAGCATTGATCCGTGGAATTCCTGTGGCTCTGCCTTTGGCTGATCGCTTCACCGGTCCCCGATGACTGGGAGGCGGTGAACCGGGCCCTGCGGCAGGCCCTGGAACAGGTATCCACGGCTTTTCCCGAAACCCTGCAGCTTCGTCCCCAGGGGACCGGTGTGCCTTACCGCTGGGTGGTGGAACCCCTGCTGTACCGATTCTTTGAGGAGGAAGCCGGGCGTGTGGTGGCCCCCTCGGCCCGGGTGCTGGAATTCCGCCCCCTCCAGGTCCGGCTGGAAAAGTACCGCACCGGATGGTGGGGCAATACCGTTCGGCGCACCGTGTCCGTCCGGCTCTGGCTCGGCCTCCGCGACCCGGCCTCCGGAGGGTACCTCTGGCAACAGACGGTTTCGGGAACCTACCAGGACCACTTTCCCCTTCGGGAGGAGGTCCATACCCGGGTGGAGGGGCTTTCCCCGTCCCTTCAAGAAGTTCCCAATCTCTGGCGTGACCTCGCGGCCACCCTGGCCGTGGGCGGCCTGGTGTTTCTCTTGTACTCAGGAGGACAGGCAAAATGAAGGGCAAATGGCGCGATACCCTGAACCTGCCGAAAACCGAGTTTCCCATGCGGGCCAACCTTCCCAAACGGGAACCCAACCTGCTGCAGTGGTGGCAGGAGCAGAAGATCTACGAGAAGATGCTGGCCAAACACCGCCAGGATCCCACCTTCATCCTCCACGACGGCCCGCCGTATTCCAACGGCCACCTGCACCTGGGCCATGCCGTCAACAAGGTGCTCAAGGACCTGTTGGTGAAGTACAAGGCCCTGCAGGGCCACTATACCCCCTTCGTACCCGGCTGGGACAACCACGGCATGCCCATTGAACGCGCCGTGGTGCACCAGGACCCGGAGTTTGCCGAGGTGCGCCACGACCACGAGAAACTCCGGGACCCCCAGGTGCGGATCCGAATCCGCGAGAAATGCCGCGCCTTTGCCCAACACTGGGTGGAGATCCAGCGCAAGGAATTCGTGCGCCTGGGGGTGTTCGGCGACTGGGAGAAGCCCTACCTCACCATGTCGCCCGAGTTTGAGGGCGGCGAGATTGAGATCTTCGCCGATCTCGTGGAACAGGGCTATGTGTACCGCGGCCGGATGCCCATCCACTGGTGCCCTTCCTGCCGCACCGCCCTGGCCATGATCGAGGTGGAGTACTACGAAAAGGAATCGCCCTCCCTCTTTTTCTGGGTGCCGGTGCGCGACACCAAGGGCGTGCTGGACCCCGATGTGTGGCTCGTGGTGTGGACCACCACGCCCTGGACCCTGATCGCCAACCGCGCCTTCGCCTTTCACCCGGACTACGACTATGTGGTGGCCGAGGTGGAAACCGCCCGGGGCGAGCACCGGAAGGTGCTGTTCGCCGAACGCCTGCTGCCTGTGGTGGCCGAGATCGTGGGGTGGACCTCCTACCGGAAACTCCGCCGCATCCCGGGCCGCCAGCTGGAGGGCCTCACCTTTGCCCACCCGATCTTTGAAGACCGCACCTCGCCCGCCATCCTGGCCGATTTCGTCACCCTCACCGAGGGTACCGGCGTGGTGCACATCGCACCGGGCCACGGCAAGGAGGACTTTGAGATCGGCCGGAAATACGACCTGGAGGTGTTTTCACCGGTGGACGAGGCCGGCCGGTTCACCGCCGAGGCCGGCCCCGAGTTCCAGGGCCTCTTCGTGGGCAAGGAGGGCTCGGAAAAGGCCGTGGAGGTCCTGAAGCGCCGCGGCCACTTCCTGCACCGCGAAACCCTGCGCCACACCTATCCCCACTGCTGGCGCTGCAAAAGCCCGCTCATCTTCCGGGCCACCACCCAGTGGTTCCTGTCGGTGGACCACCAGGACCTGCGGCACCGCGCCCTGAAGGCCATTGAGTCGGTGCGCTGGCACCCGCCGGAGACCATCAACCGGATTTACAACTCCGTCAAGGAGCGGCCCGATTGGGTGCTCTCCCGCCAGCGGGCCTGGGGCGTGAACATTCCCGTGTTTTACTGCGAAGACTGCGGCGAACCCCTGGTGGACCCCCGGGTGATGCGGCACGTGGCCCGGATCTTCAAACAGGAAACCGCCGACGCCTGGTACCGCCGCCCGGTGCAGGACCTGCTGCCCCCGGATACCCGCTGCCCCCACTGCGGCGGCACCCGGTTCCGCCGCGAGGACGACATCCTGGATGTGTGGTTTGATTCCGGTGCCACCAACCTGATCGTGCTCCGCGAGGAAAACGGCCTTCGCTGGCCCTCCGATGTGTACCTGGAGGGCTCGGACCAGCACCGCGGCTGGTTCAACTCCTCCCTGATGCTCGCCATGGCCGAACGGGGCCAGCCCCCGTACCGCGCCGTCATCACCCACGGCTGGACCCTGGACGAGCAGGGCCGGGCCATGCATAAGTCGCTGGGCAATGTCATCTCACCCCAGGAGGTCATTGACCGCTACGGCGCCGATGTGCTCCGCCTCTGGGTGACCTCCTCGGATTACACCGAGGACATCCGGCTGGGCCCCGAAATCCTGGCCCGGATGGTGGACTCCTACCGCAAGATCCGCAACACCTACCGCTTCATGCTGGGCAACCTGTACGACTTCGACCCCGCCCGGCACCGGGTACCCTACAGCCGGATGAAACCCCTGGACCGGTTCCTGCTCCACCAGTACAGCCAGCTTTTGGCCGACCTGGAGCGGTTCTACGAAAACTTTGAGTTTCACCGGGTGTTCCATCGCTACTTCAACTTCGTGGTGGTGGACCTCTCGGCCTTTTACCTGGATGTGGTCAAGGACCGGCTGTACACCTGGGCCCCGGACGCCCCCGAGCGCCGCAGCGCCCAAACCGTGATCTACGAACTGCTGCGGGGGCTGCTGGTGGCCTTTGCGCCGGTGCTGTCGTTTACCACAGAGGAGGCCTGGCAACTCCTGCCCGGTAACCACCCCGAGAGCGTGTTCCTGGCCGACTGGCCCCGCCCCGAGGCCTCCTGGCACAACGAAACCCTGGCCCAGGAGTTCCAGCGGCTGCTGGAGGTGCGCGAGGTGGCCCTCCGGGCCCTGGAAACCGCCCGCAAGGACCAAAAACTCATCCAGGATCGCCTGGAGGCTGAACTGCTCCTTGAAACCCAGGACCCCAATCTTGCGGCCCTGCTGGACCGCTATGCCGCCGACCTGCCCGAGTTCTTCGTGGTGTCCGGCGTCCGGCGGGTGGCCGACCTGCCCGCCGAGACCCCGGTGGTAGAAGCCGGCGAGAACCTGCGCGTGGGGGTCCGCAAAAAGGCCGGCCAGAAGTGCGCCCGGTGCTGGATGTGGTACGAGGCCGTGGGACAACACCCCGAGTACCCCGACCTCTGCCCCAAGTGCATCCGGGCGGTGGAGAGCCTGCGCCATGAAGATTGATCTGAAGAACCTGAAGCCCGGGGTCACCGAGTTCTGGGAACGGGTGGAGCCCGAGGAACTGGATCTGCCCGAGGACGAGTTCCGCATGGTGGGCGCCCTGGAGGCCACCCATCGCCTGCGCAAGGGCGGCAAAACCCTGGAACTCCGGGTACGCACCACCTATACCCTGGAACTCACGTGTGCCCGTTGCCTGGAAAAGTTCCGGCAGCGGTTTGAAGAGGAAAACCTGTACCTGCTGCAGATCGGCAGCCCGCCCCCCGAAGAAGAGGAAAAGCCACTGACCACCGAGGACATTCTGCTCTTTTTCGTGCCCGTGGAGGAACTGGACACCCTGCCCATCCTCCGCGAAACCGTTTTGCTTTCCCTTCCCATGAAGCCCCTGTGCAAGCCCGATTGCAAGGGCCTGTGCCCAATGTGCGGCGCCAACCTGAACCGGGAGCAATGCGGCCACCGCCCCCATCAGGTGGACCCCCGCTGGCTCAAGCTCCTGGAACTCAAAGACAAACTGGCAGGATAACTATGGCAAACCTGCGCGTGAAACGGGAACTGGCCGGCCCGGAGGCCGTGGACCGGCTCGTGGAGGCCACGGCCCGGTATATCCACCAGGTGCTGCAAAACGACTCGGACCCGAAACCCCTGTTCGTGGGGATCCAGCGCCGGGGCGTTCCCTATGCCCGGCGCGTGGCCCAACGGCTCCAGCAGCTGGGCCACCCCGCCCCCGAATTCCACACCATGGAGATCCGCTTTTATACCGACGACCTCCGGCTCGTGAGCGAACGCCCGGTGGTGACCCTGAACCACACCTTCCAGGTGGACCAGCGCCGGGTGTTCCTCTTCGACGATGTGCTGTTCACCGGCTGGACCGCCTTTGCCGCCCTCCAGAGCCTGTACCACCTGGGCACTCCCGAGCGGGTGTACCTCGTTACCCTGGTGGATCGGGGGCACCGGGTGATGCCCCTGTGCGCCGACTTCGCCGCCCTCACCGTGGAAACCACGCTCCAGGAGGTGATCCACGTCCACTTCCAGGAGGTGGACGGCGAGGATCGCGTTCTGCTCATGGAAAAACAGGAGGCATCGCCATGATCCAGACCCTGGAACTCTCGGTACGCACCCGTCGCCGCAACGAACTGGTGGACATTACGGCCGCCGTTCAGGAGGCCGTGCAAAAAAGCGGCGTGCGCGAGGGCTTCGTGATCCTCTATGTGCCCCATACCACGGCCGCCATTACCGTGAACGAAAACGCCGATCCCTCGGTGCGGGTGGACATTGAGGAAACCCTGAGCCGCCTGGTGCCCGCAGGGCCCCATTACCACCACCTGGAGGGCAACGCCGACAGCCATGTCAAAGCCACCCTGGTGGGGCCCTCCGAAACCCTCCTGATCCGCAACGGATCCGTAGTCCTGGGCACCTGGCAGGGCATCTTCTTTTGCGAGTTTGACGGACCCCGGCACCGCCGGGTGTACCTGCAGATCCACGGAGAGTAGTCCATGGACTTTCACATCCAGAACCCGGCCCTCCACGAGGAGGGCAAACGAAGGATTGAGTGGGCCGGAGCCCATATGCCCGTGCTCCGGCAGATTCGGGAAGAGTACGAGAAGAGCCGCCCCCTGGAGGGCGTGCGCATCGGTGCCTGTTTGCATGTCACCAGCGAAACCGCCAACCTCATGATCACCCTGAAGGCCGCTGGCGCCGAGGTGCGGCTCTCGGCCTCCAACCCCCTGTCCACCCAGGACGATGTGGCCGCCGCCCTGGTGCAGGACTACGACATTCCGGTGTTTGCTGTCCACGGCGAGGACCGCGACACCTATTACCGCCACATTGAAGAGGTGCTGGCCTTTCGCCCCCAGATCACCCTGGACGATGGCGGCGACCTTACGGCCTACGCCCACAAAACCGACCGCACCCAGGGCATTGTGGGCGGCACCGAGGAAACCACCACCGGCGTCATCCGGTTCCGCGCCATGGAGCGCGACGGCGCCCTGCGGTACCCCATCATCGCGGTCAACGACTCCCGCACCAAGTACCTGTTTGACAACCGCTACGGCACCGGCCAGTCCACCATTGACGGCATCCTGCGGGCCACCAACCTGCTCATCGCCGGTTCCGTGTTCGTGGTGGCGGGCTACGGCTGGTGCGGCCGCGGCATCGCCCTGCGGGCCCGGGGCATGGGCGCGCGGGTGATCGTGACCGAGGTGGACCCCATTCGGGCGGTGGAGGCCGTGATGGACGGCTTTGAGGTGATGCCCATGCGCGACGCCGCCCCCCGCGGCGATTTCTTCGTGACCGCCACCGGCGACATCCATGTGATCGGCCGGGAGGCCCTGGAACGCATGAAGGACGGCGCCGTGCTCGCCAACGCCGGCCACTTTGATGTGGAAATCGACCTGAAGGCGCTGCGCGAACTCAGCCGGGAGGTGCGGGAAATCCGGCCCAACCTGGAGGAGTACCGCCTGAAGGACGGCCGCCGGCTCTACCTCATCGGCCAGGGCCGCCTGGTGAACCTCGTGGCGGCCGAGGGCCATCCGCCCACCGTGATGGATCTCTCCTTTGCCAACCAGGCCCGGGCCGCCGTGTACCTGTGGGAACACCGGGGCCAGCTGGAACCCCGGGTGTACACCCTGCCCGCTGAGATCGACGAGGAGATCGCTCGCCGCAAACTCCAGGCCCTGGGCATCCAGATCGACACCCTTACCGAGGAACAGCGCCGCTACCTGAGCACCTGGGAAGAGGGCACCTGAGGCACCGGAGTTACACCCGCTCCTCGGCCAATTTGCGCAGGGCCTCGTAGTCCTCCGGGGTATCCAGGTCCAGGACCACGCCGGGGTCGCCGGTGTCCACCAGGGTCATGGGGTGGCTCCGCACGAAGGTTCGCAGGGTTTCGGTGTCCGGCCAGCGCAGGATTTCCGGTACCAGAGTCCCCCGAACCAGCAGGGGATGGCCCTTACGGCCCCGATAGGTGGGCACCACCAGGGTGCCCCGGCTTGCCAAAAGCAGCTGAAGGGTGCGCGGTTGCACCAGCGGGTGGTCCGCCGGGTGGATGAACACCCACGAGGCCTCCGGGCTCACCTGCCGGAGCCCCACCTTCACCGACGAGAACATGCCCTGGTCGTACGCCCGGTTTTCTACCACCTCCACGGCGTAGGGGGCCAGGAGTTGTTTCAGGTCGGCGAACCGGTAGCCTCCGACCACGATTACCCGATCGGCCACCTCCAGGAAGGGGGCCACCGCCCACTCGATCACCCGGCGAGGGCCCAGGAAAAGGCCCATTTTCCAGGAGGGCATTCGGGTCGAAGCCCCCGCGGCCAGCAGCACGGCTTCAATACTCACGGAGTACCTCCTCCAGGCTTTCCACAGGCTCGGGCAGCGGTGGCGCCCCGCGGCGGGCAGCCTCGATGTCCTTGAGCCCCGTGCCCGTAATCAGGAGCACCACCGGATCGTGGGCAGGGATTTCGTGTTTTACCCTCAGGAAACCCGCAAGCGACGCGGCGGCCGCGGGCTCGGCAAAGAGGCCGGCCCGGGAGGCCAGCAGGCGCTGGGCCTCCAGGATCTCCTCGTCGGATACTTCCACCACGGTGCCTCCATAGTCTTGGAGGAGTTTCAAGGCGTAGTAGCCGTTGCGGGGCACCTCCACGGCGATGGAATCGGCCAGGGTCCGGGCCGGTTGGGGATCTGAAAAATCGCCCTGGCGGAAGGCCCGGGCCAGGGCGTTGCTGCCCTCGGCCTGCACCGCGTACACCCGCGGCATGGTGGCGAGGAGTCCGGCCTGGATCAAATCCTCCAGGCCCCGGTACACGCCGGCCAGAATTACGCCGTCGCCCGTGGGCACAAACACATGGGCCGGAGGCACCGGCATCTGCTCCACGAACTCCAGGGCCACGGTCTTCTTCCCCTCGATGGTCAGGGGGTTGTAGGCCGTGTTGCGGCTCAGGGCTCCGGTGCGCTGGCTGTAGGCCAGGGAAAGGTCAAAGGCCTTGTCGTAGGTGCCCCGTACCGGCACCACCCGGGCCCCGTACTGCAGGGCCTGCACCAGCTTTGCCGGTGGCGCAGTGGCGGGAATCCACAGGGTGACCCGGAGGCCTGCCGCGGCCCCGATGCCGGCCATGGACGATCCCGCGTTGCCGGTGGAGGCCACCACCACCTCTCGAAGGCCATGCTGCCGGGCAAAGGCCGCTACCAGAAGCGATGCCCGGTCCTTCAGGGAACCGGTGGGGTTTCCGGTATCGTCCTTGAGGAAGAGATGGGAAAATCCCAGGCTCCGGCGGAGGTTCTCCGGGGCCCACAATCGGGAAGGTGTCCAGGGTACCGGCGGAAAGAAACGGGCGGGCACCGGCAATAAGTGCCAGGGGTTTCGGCTTTTTCGATAGGCGTCCAGAGCGGGTTCCGGAGGCACCACCCGGAGCACGCCGCGCAGGGGTTTGGTCTCCTCCTGCCGCTTGCTGCATACCGGGCACAGGTATTGGCCGGGCTCCAGGGGATACTCCCGGCCGCACTCGGTACAGCGGTACCGGAAGGTCACCGTCAACGGCCTCCCAGGGTCAGGGCCAGCACGGCCTTGGCGGTATGGAGCCGGTTTTCGGCCTCGTCGTAAATGATGGAATGGGGGCCGTCCAGCAGGTCGTCGGTCACCTCGTGGCCCCGATCGGCCGGCAAGGCGTGCATGATTTTGGCGTGCTTCTTCGCCAGGGAAAAGATTTGGGGGGTGAGGGTCCAGTGGCGGTACTTTTCCAGGTTGGCCTGCATGGCCCGGTGGTGCTCTTCGTCGTCCACCCACTCGTCAAAGTAGGCGAAACCTCCCCAGTTCTTGGGGATCACCACGTCGGCATCGTGGACGGCTTCCTCCATGGAATCCACGAACTCCAGCCGGGTACCGGCCTCGGCCGCCCGGGCTCGAGCCCGTTCTACGATGTCCCTTTGCAGGGGAAACTCGGGCGGATGGGCCACCACCACGTCCATGCCGTACCTCGGGAACAGCAGAATCTGGGACTGGGGTACCGAGAGGGGCTTGGCATGGGTGGTGGCATATGCCCAGGAAACGGCCACCTTCAGGCCCCGGAGGTCCCGGCCGAAGTACTCCTGAAGGGTCATCACGTCGGCGATCACCTGCAGGGGATGGTACACGTC
>WGAB01000271.1 GCA_015489295.1 Caldifarciminota bacterium | reverse complement strand
TCCCAGTGAATCAACCGCACATTGCGGATCCGCAGGGCCCGCAGACGCTTGGCGGCCTTCTGGACACTCACCCGGGAAAGTTCAATGCCCACAAAACGGGTGCCGGGCCGGCGGGGCGCGGTTTCCACCAGGAAATCCCCGTTGCCGAAGCCGATTTCCACCACAATGGGGCCGCTCCACCCCAACACCCGATCCCAGGGCACCGGGAAGTCCAGCGCGCGCCAGTTCACCACATAAGAGAAACCCAGCATTCCACCAAAAACCGTAGTGTGATGCCCACCAGAAGCCCCGTGAGAAACACAGGATACGCCATCCGGGTGTATCCCGCCACCAGAGCGAACTCCCGGAGGGGCACCGGCGAGATCGCCGCCAGGAAGGTGGCCCAGCCTCCGTATCGCTGGATCCAGCGTTCAAACCGCCCCAGATCCCGGCCGATCACCCGCCGGCCGGTGCTTCCCACACCGTAGGCGATGCTCAGGGCTGCAAGATACGCCAGGATTACGGCCAGGAGGGCACCCAGCGGAAGACGGCCCAGGGCGCGCGCCCGGGCCATCAGGTACACATCCGGGCCCACCGGCAGGTACACCAGGAGCCCGACGAACACATAGAGGAAAACCGCAACCGGTGGGACCTGCCCCAGCAGGGCGAGCCCATGCTCAAAGATGGAAATCCTCCTTGGTCAAGCCCGTGTTCAACCGCACATTGCGGTACCGGACCCGGTGCACCAGGGTACCCTGAGCATCGTATTCGTCGTAGCCCACCAGCAGGGTATCGGCGGCGTTCACCAGAACCCGCACCCGGGCCACATCCGGCTGCTCCGCCTTCACGCCCTGCATTTCCACGATCCAGAGGCCTGCCGAATCCCGGGCCCAGGCGGTATCGGCCTCGCTGAGCATCCGCCGGAACTCCCGGAACACCTCGGGCCAGCCCGACTGGTCCACCCGGCCTCCGCGCAGCGACCGAACCCGCTTGTTCTCGGGCGATACGCTGATCTTGATGGCCCCCAGGATACCGCCCTTGGCAGCCCGCACCTTGCCCAACTCAGGGTTATAGGCCAACCGGGCTCCCTTGCTGTCGCCGGCGGTGATCACCATCTTGACCCAACCCGGCCTCAGGTACTGGTACGCATAGGTCCGCTGGATTTCCTTGTCGCCCAGCCGTTCGTAGCTTTCCAGCGTGCAGGTGTAATCCTGGATACCCTGGAGCTTGTGTTCCAGGGCCTGAATCACCGAATCCGGGGAAAGGGCCAAGAGCAGCCCTGTGAGCAACAAAGCCTGCATGGTCACCCTCCTTGATTTCCGGGCTACGGCTGTGTGGTGTCTGGCGATTCCTGCTGCGCCAGATACTCCTGCACCAGTGCCCGGATCTCCTGGCGCAGGTTCTCCTCCTGCGAAGGGTTGTAGCCGAAATGGGTTTTCACGATCTCGCCCTCCGGACTGATGACAAAGACCGTGGGCAGGGCAAACACCTTGTACCGGTTTTTCCACTTCTTGGAGGGGTCCAGAAGGATCGGGAACTGCCAGTCGTGGCTTTCCTTCATGGCCCGGATCTTGGCGATCGTTTTGGGGCTGTCAATGGAAATGCCCACCACGGTTAAGTGATCGCCGAACTCCTTTTGGAATTCGTTCAGAAGGTCCAGTTCTTCGTCGCAGTAGGTGCACCAGGTGGCCCAGAAGTCCAGGATCACCGGGCCCTTGGTCAGGAGAGAATCCAGGGTGACGGTGTTGCCGTTCAGGTCCTTCAGGCTGAAGCGGGGAGCGGTTTTGCCCGCCCACAGGCTCGCAGAAACCAGCAGCAACCAGGGAACGATCTTACGCATGCCCCAATTGTACAGGTGGCCGGTCAGGGCTCGGCCTGGGGGAGCCGGTGCAACACCTGGAGCAGGAATCGGCGGGTGCGTTCCCGGTAGAGGCGCCGCAGGCTGGCCCGTCCTCCCACATAGAAGCGCAGGGTGAAGGTGAGGGCGACACTGGCGGCGTCGGCATAGGCCCGGCGCCGCAGGAGCCAGCCCGCCCAGGCCACGGATCCGATCTGGGCGGCCAGGGAGGAAAGGCCCTGAATCGGCTCTCCCAGCAGCAGAAAACCCAGACCCGGCAGGCCCCAGGACACCACCGCCAGCAGAGTGGGCGACGGCAGGGCCGGCACCTTCAAGCCCAGCCGTTGCAAACTGTCGCGGGCCGCCGGATAGGCGCCCTCCAGCCCCCGGGCAACGGCCCGCAGCGCCCGTCCTGTACGGCTGGTGTCTCCAAAGAGCAGGGCCAGCGCCTCCCGGGGCCGTTCCTGCTCCAGAAGCAGTCGGGCCATATGGTGCCGCACTTCGGGCGAAGGGGCCCGGTAATTCACCTCCCCCCAGGCCCGCAGGGCCCAGACGCGCTTGCCCCGGGCCTCGTAGGCCCGGGCGATCCCCTGCAGGGCCTCCAGGGAATCCCCCACGCCAAAGAAGAGTTGACGCCGGTACTCGGTGATGGCGTGGTACCACGCACCCCGCTGCTGCAGGGAATCGGCGAACCCGGGCAGGGGCCAGGCCGGGTTCCAGGCCAACAACACCCAGAGCCAGATCATGGCAGATAGCGCCACAGATTCAGCCGGACCTCGGTCCGGGCCACCAGCAGGTCCACCTGGGTGCGGTTGTACTGGCGCGCGGCCACATAGGAGCCGTAGACATTGCCGGCGTAAAAGAAGGCGAAGAGACCTCCGTAAAGGGGTGCGGCCAGGGGACGGTGATCCCGCAGGCTCCGGTAGGCCTGCCAGCCCGTATAGCCGTTCAGCAGCAGGGAAAAGACTCCATCCCAGAAGTGGCCGGCATACATCTTGCCAAGCCCCGGCACAACGGCCGAAAACCCAGCGGCGAGCCAGGGAGACTTCCGGGGAAGCGGCGGAAGCGGCCCCAGATAACGGGCGGCCTCGGCGAACCGGTGCTGCCGCAGGTAGGTCCAGCCCACCAGGGTGTCCCTCCCCTGCCAGGCCTGGCGGGCTTCGGGATAAAGGCCCATCAAAAAGAGGGCACGGCCGCGTTCAAAGCGCCAGGCGGCGGTGGTGGTGTCCCAGGCCTCCTCCAGCACCTGCAACGCCCGGTCGGGCGCCTCCAGGGCTTCGTACAGGTAGGCGATGCGGTACAGCACGGAATCGTGGAGGGTGGTATCCGGCCGATCCAGCAGGAAAAGGGCCCGGCGATACTCCAGGATGGCGCGGTACGG
>WGAB01000270.1 GCA_015489295.1 Caldifarciminota bacterium | reverse complement strand
CGCCGAGCACGCCATGCACCTGAGCAACCTGCACTGCACCGCCTGCCACGCCCAGGCCGTGATCTCCTGCTACAGCTGCCACTTCCAGTCCATGACCCAGTACGGCATCAAACTCGCCTACGGCGTGCTGAAGGACTGGCTCTTCCTGGCCAACAACCCCGACGGCAAGGTGCAGGCAGCCATCCTGATGCCGCTGGAGTACGGCGAGGGCAAAACCTTCATGGCCATCGGCCGGTATGTGCCGCACACCATCACCAAGGAGAACGCGCGGCACTGCTCCGACTGCCACGACAACGCGGCGGCCCACGAATACCTGGAGACCGGCGAGATCGTGTGCACCTGGTGGAACCCGGATTCCGCCCGCCTGGAGCACCTGACGGGCGTGATCCCGATCCCGCCGGACTACCAGACCGCGCTGAAGTTCACCTACATGCAGTGCGTGAGCGGCTGCGACGATCCGGAAACCGCCCAGTGGGAACCCATCGAACCGCAAGGGGTGACCAACGCCTGGCAGATGCTGGACGAGTCCTGTGAACCCCTCACCCGTGAGCAGATCGAAAAACTGGCGGAACCCCACTGATCCGCCTTTCCGGGCCATAGGCTTGCTGCGGGGCCCTGCATCGGGCCCCGCAGCCGTTTAAACGCTCCAAAGGAGGCTTGTTATGGGCGTTTTGTGGACCGTTCTCCTGGCCTGGACCCTGAACGGGGGGCTGGGGCTCAGCGTGGTCCCCTATGCGGTGACCGATTCCACCCGCGATGTCTCCGTCGCCCCCTATCTCCGGGTACAGGCCCTGAATCCTCTGCCCGGCCTTTCCGTGAACCTGGCGCTCCGGGGGTACCGGGCGGACACCGCCCGGCCGAAGGCCCCGGCCCTGCGACTGCTCGTGGCCAATATCCACTTCCAGCGCCCCGGTGTGCCGGTAACCCTTTGTGTGGGCCGCCAGTTCCAGTACCTCGGCCTCGGCGGCCTGGTGGACGGCGCCTCCGTGGGCTTCCGGCTGAACCACGCCGAACTCTCGGCCCTGCTGGGATACCGCGCCCCCTCGGTGTTTGACGATACCACGGGCCTGGAGATCCGGAGCCAGAACCCCCTGTTCGCCGTTCAGGCCCGGATGGATCCCCTGGCCCGGCTTCAGGTGTATGCGGGTTACGGCCGCGAAGGCCTTGAGGACACCGTGGTACAGGCCCCCCTGTGGCTCGGATTCCGGTCCTACGACCACGCCTGGAACCTGGAAGGGGAACTGGCCTACGACCTGGAATACTCGGTGCTCAGCCGCGGCCGCCTGAGCGCTTCGTACCGGATCCCCCGGGCCCTGCTTCACTTCCACTACCGGTACCAGGACCCCTGGCGCGATTTCCTGAAACTCACCCTGCCCTCCTGGCTCCGCGACGACCCCGTGAAGTACAGCATCCCCACCCATCGCCTGGAGGCCTCGGCGCGACTCCAGGATCCCCTGCCCGGCGCCTCCTTCGGCCTCTTTTACGCGTACAACACCGAAACCTCCTATCGCCACCTGTGGATGGCCTATCGGCTTCAGCGGCTGTACCTCCGGGTGTGGACCGGCGAGGAATGGGAGGGCACGGCGTACGGCGGCCTCCTCACCTATAGCCATCGCCTGAACCCACAACTTTCGGCCCTGCTCCAGCTTCGCCTGGCCAAAAGCCCCCGCTACGACGGCCTGGTGTACAGCCTTCGCCCCCGCCTGGTGTGGCGCTTCCCCGGCTCGGGCCTCTCGGTACAGGCCGAATTCCGCTTCTGGAAACTGCCCGGCGTCCAATGGGAAACCCAGGGCTATCTGGGTCTGCACCTGCCCTTCAGCAGGAGGTTTTGAGCCATGCAAGCCCTGCTTTTGCTTCTTGTGACCTGGACCTTTCCGCACCAATTGCACGTGGTGGAAATGGGCCTGGAGTGCGCCGCCTGCCACGGCGCCGCGGAAACCAGCACCAAAAGCACCGACCTGCTGCTGCCCGACCCCTCGGTGTGCCAGGAGTGCCATGAGAACAGCATGGGATACCAGCAACCTGCCCAGGCCCCGGCCCTGATCGCCCATTTCCCCCACCAAACCCACCTGAGCCAGGGCATCTCCTGTACCGTGTGCCACGGCGACTCCGCCCACCCCATCCTGCCCGAGATGGCCACCTGCATGACCTGCCACAACGGCGACCGGGCTCCCAACACCTGCACCACCTGCCACGAGGAGCACGATCCTCGGTTCGCCACCTACCACCCGCCGGCCTGGCTCTCTTTGCACGGCGACTTCGCCCGCACCCAGATCCCCTCGTGCCGGATGTGCCACTCCACCACCCAGGCGCTGGCCAATCCGTCGCCTTCGCCCTCCTGTGAAGACTGCCACGAGCGGGAGAACCTCAAACTCCAGGTTCACCCCAAAACCTTCCTCTATACCCACGCCGAGGCCTTCACCACGCGGCAAATGGACTGCGCCGCCTGCCACCGCAACTACCAGGACTGCCTGTCGTGCCACCAGCAACAGGCCTCCATCCCCCTGGACCACCTGAACCCCGACTGGGTCAACAGGGGTCTCCACGGCGAGGAGGCCCGCATCAACCCTGCTCGCTGCATCGTGTGCCACGGCGAGCACGGCACCACCTGTCAGCGCTGTCACTCGGGGAATCCGTAAAGTCACCTGCTGCGGGGGCGGCCTTCGGCCGTCCCCGCAACCGTTTCCCTTCCCCTACCCCCTTCAAGGCTGTACCCTCAAACTCTTACACCGAATCGCTCAGATGGGAGGCACCCGTGCGGGACCGTCTTCAATACCTTCGCTCCTTGCCGAAAAAGAACGTTTCCGCCGGCGTCCTGCTCCAGGACCCCCGGGAAAGGCTACTGATCGTCAAACCCCGGTACTCCACCTACTGGTCGGTTCCAGGGGGCGTGGTGGAGCAAAACGAGTCTCCCCTGGAGGCAGCCCTGCGCGAAACCCAGGAAGAAATTGGACTGAAGCCACGGATCCTTCGCTGTGCCGGGATCGCCTATACCCGCAGGCATTTTGGCGAAGAATGGGTCGACGGCCTGCAGGTCCTGTTCTGGGGCGCTTCCCTGACCGAACAGGAAATCCAGAATCTTCGTCCCCAAACCGAAGAACTGGAAACCCTCGGGTTCTTCTCCTGGTCCGAAGCCCTTCGCCTCCTGAACCCGCCCCTGGCCCGTCGGCTGCGGTGGATCTGCCGGTACCCTGATCTCTGCGTTTACCTGGAAAACGATCGGCCCATCAACGGGCTCCCCGGAGGCTCTCCCGCAACCGAACCTTAAGAACCCCTACCTCCCCCTTCGGCAAAGCAAGTTTCCCGTTCTCTCTGCAGCTCAGCACCGCGGCCTTCGTCCTGTGGGCCCCGCCAACCCCCTGGAACGATGCAGCCACACCGGGGAAAATGACGAAAACCTTATTGCTTCACGATTTTGAAGACCCGCTTCCGGGGCATGGTGCCGCCCTCCACCTGAAGGAAATACACCCCCGGGCTCAGCCTTGAGAGATCGAGGGCCCGGGAACCGGAAAACCCGTGCCATGTGGCCACCAGGCCTCCGGAGAGATTGAACACCCGGATGCGCCGATAGGGAATCCGGCTGTCAAGAAAAAGGGTTCCGGTTGTCGGATTCGGGAAGAGCCGTAGGCGCCCCGGATGGCCCGGGTTACCGTCTTCCAGAACCTCCAGGGGAACCGGCGACTTCTGGAACCCCGTGCCCGGAGACCCCACAAACACCGTGGGCATAGCACCAGCGCTCACCGCCACGGTCAGCGCAAAGGGCCATGCCATCCCCTGATTTTGACGGGTCCAGGTTTGCCCTGAATCGGTGGAAAACCAGATGCCGTGGGACGCAGGATCGTAGCCTCCCTCCGAAATGGCGGAAGACGAGGTGGCATAGAGCACATGGTGATGCCCGGGAACCACGGCGACCTTCCGCAGGTAATCGTCCGTCAGAATCTTGGTCCAGGTTTCGCCGTAGTCGTCGCTCCTGTACAGACCCTTATTTTCCCCCAGGGCGGTGACATACACCCGGCCAGGCTTGTCCGGGTCCGGCTGGATATCAAAAACCCCGTCATAGGAGCCGTAGTCCCAGTAATCGCTCCCCGGCGAGGCCTTCATCTCGGGGTGGCTGACATCGGTCCAGGTATCGCCCCCGTCCGTGGAACGCCACAGGCCGTTCTCCCCTCCGGCATAAACCACCTGCCCATTCAAGGGGTCCACCGCCGTGAATCGGCATCCATCGCAATCAAAAACCATAGACCAGGTGGCCCCATCGTCCGTGCTCCTGTACACATCCCCCTCTGCGGTAACATACAGGGTGCGGTGGTCCACCGGGCTGGTTCGGTCTAAGGAAAGCCCGATGATCTCCTGCAGAGGCAATCCGCTGTAAGAGGCCACCCAAGAGTTCCTGTCACCGGTTTGGGTGCTCTTGATCAGGTAGGTGGGGTATTCACCGTCCTGGTTTTCGGATTGGGATGCCCAAACCACCTGGGGCCGCTGGGGATCGGAAAGGATGGTGTGCGCGTTGCCTCCCTGGCCGTTCCAGCTTCCCGTAAAAACCTCGTCGTTGCAACTCTGCCAGCTCTCGCCCCCGTCAAAACTTCGCCAGATCCCCAGATCAAAGTAGGTGATGAAGAGGGTGTCCGGGTGGCTCTCATTGATGGCAATATCCAGTATGTCCACATTGTCCAGGCCGCGGCTCCGCCACCATCCGGGCGAAACCTCGTGGGTAAAGATGTTCTGGAACACGCTCCCGTTGTCCGTGCTCTTGAAAGCCCACTGGGTGTTGACCCAGTAGATGGTGTTCGGGTTGGAGAGATCCTTGCCCAGGGTTTTACAGATGCCGTTGTAACTCACCCCGTAGATGAACACATAGTCGGTGTTGAAAAAGGTGTCCCAGTCGTTCACATCGCCGGTTTTGACAAAGGTTTGGCCGCCGTCGGTGGAGGTCCAGGTGCCGGCGGACGGGTTCCAGGGATACGGCTCGCGGGGGTCAATCAGCCGGAGGACCGCAGGGTTCGTGGGGTCGATAAAGATGACTCCCGTCAGGTCATACAGCGGCGTTCCCCAGGTGTTGCCGCCGTCGGTGCTCCTGTACAGGTAGCCCTCCAGATCCGTCCAGTACCAGGGGGCATCGCAATCGGCGTTCATCGTCGTGACATACACAACCTGGGGGTTGCTCGGATCCAGCGCAAAATCCAGGATTTCAGGCAATTGGGCGGTCAGGTTGACCCATGTAGTGCCACCGTCCGTACTTTTGTACACCTCTGCCGGCCCGCACACGAACCGGCCCCTGCCGGTGAGGATATACACGATATCGGCATCGGTGGGATCGATCTCGATCTTCAGGATGTGGAGGTTGTCGGGTAAATTGGTGCTGACCTGTGTCCAGGTCAGGCCGTTGTCTGTGGACTTATAGACCTCGGCGTTAAGGGCGTCCCAGGCGGGGTGATAGGCGGCATAGCCGATATTCGGCCGGTCCGTGGCAAAGGCAATATCCGTGATATACCCTGTTGCCAGAACCTTTACCACCGTATCGCCGCCGTTGTCGCTGCGGAACAGGCCGTTCTCGGTTCCAATGTACAGGAGATCGCCATCGAAGCGATGGAAACCGATGCCGGACACATGGGTTTCGGTGAGCCCCCGGCTTGCCCCGATCACATCCCAGGTTTGCCCGCCGTCCACGCTGCGATAGGCGCCGCTCAGGTCACTGCCAGCGATGACGATGCCCGTCGGCCCGGCCCCAATCGTGCTGAACGCCCCTCCACCCCCTGGATTGGTCCGCACCCATTGGTGCAGTTGGGCAGACGACAGCAGGGGTGTGAAAACGAGCGTAAGCAAAACGAAGGAGTTTTTCATACTTCCGAAGTTTCTATCAGTTGGTCAAAGACATGGGGAGACTCTGTTCGTGGGAAGGATGAGGGGGTTTGACAATTGTCACATAATGTAGCAGACTTGTGTCCAAGTCAAAACAACAATTCAAGGATTCGGGAACAGGACGAGGGAAGAGAAGCACAGGAAAAGAGTCGGAAAAAGACATTGTGAATGGATATGTTTCATAGAGCTCCCCGGGCAGGACTCGAACCTGCAACCTACGGGTTAACAGCCCGCCGCTCTGCCGATTGAGCTACCGGGGAAGGTGTGGCAAAAGTTTATGGGGTGGCCCCTCGGGTGTCAACGCCTCCGAGTAGATGCGCCAGGACATGGTGACCCACCCCGGGTACTGGAGGTAGATCCACCTCGGGTACCGGACCTTGAAGCGCTGGACACCCCGTTGAGGGAGGTCCTGGAGGACTTCGACCCAGAATCCTTTGTTTTCCCGACCCTTCCGGGTCCAGAACCCAAGGATTTCCCTATGGCCTTCCAGATCGATGCCCACAGCAACGAAGAGGGCGATATCTTCGACTTTTCCGGATTCGGTTCGGAGTTTGCCCCAGGAGGCGTCAATGAAGATGGCGAACCAGTCGCTTTTGAGGGGGCTGGGACTTGTAGAAGTCGAGTTTTCCTGGATGAGGTTTTGGACATCCTGGAGGGCTTTCTGGGAGAAGGGAAGGTGGAGTTGTCTGAGGTACGTTGAATCTGGGCGAGGGAGTAGCCGTTGGCGAGCATGGCGATGAGGAGTTCTTCCAGGAAGGAGGCGATGCTGGGGCGCTCTCCAGTTTCCATGCGGGCGTAAAACTCATCCACCATTTCATCCAGCCAATTCCGTTTCTCTGATCTTTGCGTTTCTTAGATCCATTTCCCACGGCTATCCTCTTCACCTCCTCAGATTCTCATCTTACACAATATCCTCCCTGTACCCCTAAGTGAGGCAATCCCTCCTTCGAGTAGGTTTTGTCGTGAGGCAACATACTTTTCAGAGTAGGTACGTCCGGACATCCCCCTCTCCAAGACCGTGAAGTGCTGGACGGTTTCCAAAACGAATGCGGTCTATGGGCAGTCCGGTTGCAAAGGGAGTCCTTGCTCCCGCAGGTCCGTGTCCTTGGTTCTGCTTCCTCGAGTTATGCACTCCCAAGCAGTTGCTTAAGGTGCTCCAGCTCCTCCTCCGTAGGGAACCCTACTTGAACCACCCGGCCGTCCACGGCAAGGGTTGGCACGGCACGGACTCCCACTTCCGCTGCACGGATGCAACAAGATCCATCCACGCACTCAGAAGCACGATGAATTTCGATCTCCAGGTGAGGGAAGAGCGCCCTCACAAGGTTTTCCATCCTCTTACAAAGTTTGCAATCCGAGAGGAAAAGTTCAATCCTCATGGAACGTTACCTCCTCTTTTACGTTGACGTTCATAGGCACACACCTCGGTCCCTAAAGGGACACAATAAGCCGCCTATTGCAGCACCTTTTGAACCACTTGTTCCACCATCTTGCCAAAGGGCGTGCGTTCCCCTGCCTGGAGGAAGGCCTCAAGGGCCAGCTGGCCGCCTGCCCGCTGCCAGGCCTCCAGAAGACCCGCGATGTTGTGGGCCGTTCGGGTTCCAAAGGCCCGCAAAGGCAAGAACTCGGCAGGCCCGTCCTCCTCCGGTTGCCAGAGATCCCGGAGGGTTTCGTCGACCAGAACACCCTCGGGTTCTCCACGCCACAGGCGTCGCACCTGCCGCACCCGCTGCAGGCCATCCCGCGAGGTGATCACCACGAAGTCGGGCCGTTCAATGCCGGTAAAAAGGATGGGCTCCTGGGCCACCTTGACCTCGGCCGTGGAGTAGCCCGTGCCCACGGTTACCGGGTTGTCGTTCTTCTGGGTGGTGTACAGGCCTCCCAGGTTCAGGGCGGCGGTGAACCAGCGGGCTGCCGACTGTACCCCTTCCCCGGCGCTTCCGGCCAGGAACAGGGAAAAGGACCGGGGGATCCGGGCCTCGAAGCGCACCTCTAGGGGCTTCAGGGGTTCCAGGGCACCTGCTCCCTCTTTCCGGCGGGCCAGGCTCGGCCGTTCTTCCTCTTTTAATATGCCGAAACGCCAGCCCTGCTCTTCTGCCAGGTCTTTCAATTTCCTGCCGGTCAGCCGGTTCATGGGCACAGCGTAGCCTGTGCAGAGTTCCAGGATCTCCACCACGGCAAATCCCGGGTGCTGCAACGCCCGGGCCATGATTTCCGGCAGCGCCGGGTCCTGGGCCAGGGTTCGGGCCACAAAGGTGGCGCCGGAACGGTCCAACAGGTCCAGGATCGGAATAGGGGCGAAAGGATTGCCTTCGGGGGTCGTGCGGGTTTTCAAGTTCAAGGGCGTGAGGCCGGAATGCTGGCCGCCGGTCATGCCATACAGGAAGTTGTTGTGCAGGAATACCGCGAGATCCAGGTTCCACCGGGCGGCCTCCACCAGGTGCAGGAGGCCGATGGTGGCTCCACCGTCGCCGATGACCACCGCGATGTACGGGGGGCGTTCGGGCGTCGTCAAACGGAGGCCGGCGGCAACGGCCGTGCTCCGGCCGTGGAGCGTGTGCACCGTGTGGGTGGTGAAGTAGCGGTCCAAAAGACCCACGCAGCCGATGTCGGAGACCAGCACCACCTCCAGGGGGTCCAGGTCCAGTTGGGCAAAGGCCCGGGCCATCGCCAGGTTGGTAATCTGGTGGCTACATCCTCTGCAGTAGGGAAACTGGGTGGAGGCCAGAAAATCCTCGGGCTTACGCATGACGTTGTACCTCCTCCAGGATTTCCTCGGGGGTGACGAGCCGTCCGATGGCATTGACCCGGTGGATCGGGATCTCCGGCAAAGTTGCCTGGAGCAGAAAGGCCAGTTGGCCCCAGAGGTTTTCCTCGGCGACGATGAGGGTCTGGGTACCGGAAAGCAGGGGCTGCAGCAGATCCCGGCGCAGCGGCCACAGGGTTTTGAGCACCACCAGGTTCACCGCGATGCCCTCGGCCCGGGCCTGCCGAACGGCCTGGCGGGCCGCCCGGGCGGTCACACCAAAGCTCAGCACCGTCACAGGGGCCGGGCCGCCCTCCCGTTCCGCCAGAAAGAAATTGGGCAGGCCCGCCATGATCTTCTCGTTCAGATGCTGAAGGGTTTCCAGCACCTCGGGATCATCCTTTTTGAGGAAACCGTCGCGGTCGTGGGCCGAGCCGGTGACCCGGACCTTTACGGGGCCGCCCACCGGTGCGAAGGGCGGAACATCAGCCAGGTTCTGGAAATCGTAGGTTTTGAAGGGACGATCGCCGGAAAACCGGGGGCGGGCCGCAGGACCCGGGCCGGTGAGGTGTTCGGGAAGCACGGTTTCGGTGGACATCACGGTTTCCTTTTCGGTCAGCAGGATCACCGGAGTACGCAGGGTTTCGGCAGTGCGGACCGCGTGCTGGGTGACCGCATAGGCGTCATGGATGGAGGTGGGGGCGAGGATGGGCACAGGGTATGCGCCGGAGTTGGCAAAGGCAGCGAACAGCAGATCGCCCTGGGCGGAGGCGGTGGCAGCGCCGGTGGCCGGACCCAGCCGCTGGGCGAGTGCCAGTACTACGGGCGTTTCGGTCATCAGCGCGTAGCTCAGGGTTTCCACCATCAGGGAGAAGCCGGGGGCGGCGGTGGCCGTCATGGCTGGCAGGCCCCGCAGCGAAGCCCCCACACAGTAGGAGAGGGCCGAAATCTCGTCGCTGGCCCCCACGGCCACCCCGCCCACCTGGTGCAGCAGCCGGATCATCTCGTGGTAGATGTAGGAGGCCGGAGTGATGGGGTAGCCAGCAAAAAAGCGGATGCCCGCCTCCACCGCTGCCCGAGCAATCACCTGGGCACCGTTCATGAGATACCGTTCCTGGGACCCTTGCATGGCGAAAAGTATATACTTGCCCGATTCCAGGCCTTACAATAGAGGCTCAAGCAAACAGGAGGTACGCCATGTTGACAAGGTGGGGTGGTGTGTGTACCATTGCAACGCAAAGGAGGTTCAGTATGAAGAAGGGTTTCTTGCTTGCCGCAGCGTTGGGGGTTTTCACCTTCGGTACTTTGAAGGCCGAAAACTTCCTGAACATTCACGAGGTGAAACCCGGACAGAAGGGTATCCTCACCCTTGAGCTCTTCAACGGAAAACTGTGGGGCACCCTGGAGCACACCGGCGATGTCTACGACGCAGGCGTGGTTCGCCAGGGCAAGTACAAGAAGTACGCAGCGGATATCGCCTTCGGCCTGAAGTACTACTTCACCTCTCGCTTCGCGGCCGGAGTGTACTTCCCGCTCTACTGGGACTCCTATGACCAGAAACTGGACACCCGGGATCTCCACAACTGGACGAGCTATGGGCCCGGGGACCTCAAGGTGCAGGCGGAATATGTGATCCCGCTCAGCAGCAGCTTGAACCTGGGTCTTTATCCCTTCGTGACCATGCCGGCAGGCCAGCAGCGCCGGTACGATGCCAACGGCACCGCGGTTCACGACACGCTGGACAACGGCGCCCTGCGATTCTACGGCGGCCTGTTCCGCGATTTCACCACCCAGTTCTACGACTATGGTCTGGATCTCGCCCTCACCTTCACCCGAGACAAGCTCTCCGTGGGCTTCCAGGCGGGCTTCCACAACCTTTACCAGTTGCCCTTCTCTCCTGACTACTTCAACCTGTACACCGGCGGCGCTGCTGTCGCGTATCGGGTGAACTCCTGGCTGGAACCCGTGCTGGAGCTGTACACCGAACAGTACGCCCACAAGGCAGCCGGGTGGAGCCCCATCTTCGGCAACTTCGGCCTGAAACTCGGGCCCTTCCGGGGCTTCCTCCTGAGCATCGGCGCCGGTGCACCCGTGTACTTCGACAAGGAACAGTCGCCGGTAATTCAGCTGCCTCGCCCCATCCGTGCACCCAACTTCCCGTACAACTTCGTGGGGACCATCCCCGGCTTTGACCCGGATTACCGGGTGAATGTGGGGCTCTCCTACAGCCACCTGTTCCGGGCCTACGAGAAGGGCGACCTCAAGGGCATCGTGGTGGACGGCGAAACCAACACGCCCCTCTCTGGCGCCGAGGTCTCCGTGGAGGGCGTGGGCCTCTTCAATACCGGCAGCGACGGCGTCTTCATGGCCTCCGACCTGGATGAGGGTCTGTACCATGTGACCGTCCGGGCCACCGGGTACCAGCCCACCGAGTCCTGGGTGCTGGTCAAGCCCAACACCACGACCGAACGCACCCTTAAGCTCTACAAGTTCTCCGAGCGTCAGGCGGTATTCAGCGGCAAAGTGATCGACGCCGAAACCCAGAAGCCTCTGGCCAAGGCCCAGGTGGTCTTCCCGGGTAGCGACCTTGCTCCGGTGGTCACCGGCACCGACGGCACCTTCAAGGTGAACGCCAAGGCAGGCGTGTACACCGTCAAGGTCAGCGCCAAAGGCTACCGCTCCGAGGTGTTCTCCGTGTACCTCGCGGCCGACCAGACCACGGACCTCGTGGTGCCGCTGGAGAAGATGGAGCGCGTGGCTGTGGGTGGTGTGGTGCTGCCCATCGTGTACTTTGACTTTGACCAGTACCGGATCAAGCGCGAGTACTACCCCGAACTGGAT
>WGAB01000269.1 GCA_015489295.1 Caldifarciminota bacterium | reverse complement strand
TAGTTGGTGCTGTAAATGCCTAGGAAGATCCACACGCTCTGGTAGTTTTGCAGGGTACTGAGGGAGGGGAAGGAGGTGGTGTACTCGCCGGCCCAGCCCCAGTACTGCAACTGGTGATCGATTTCTGGTCCCGAGGAGTGGTTGGGGTCCATGTCCACGATCAGGTACTGGGTGCCCTGGCGGTACACCGTAAAGGTTCCGGCTCGGTGGTCGTTGGCCGGATTCTGGTCGCCGGTGAGGGCAGTCCAGGCGGTGTCGTGGTATACCGTGGCCGGGTCATCGTAGTAGAAGGTATGGTTCGGGAAGGTCACCTGAACCGTATGGCCCGGGGCCAGGTTGGACACCGTGGCAACGGCCGAGTAAATCCGCTGGCCGTTGGGCGTGGCGATTACGAAGTGCACATCGAAGGTTTCGGTATAGCTGCCGTTGTTGGTGACCTCCACCTGCGGGGTGACGGTTTGGGGGGTGGTGCTGGTCACCGTCAGGGTGTCGGTGGGGGCCAGGATGCTGCTGACCAGAACATCGTGGTCATAGAGTTGGATGGCATTGACCGCGGCCAGGGCATCAATGCGGCCGGTGCCATAGGCCGTGTCCTTGCCCGTGATGCCCAGGTCGATACTGGTGGTCTCCAGGATGGAGTCGATCTCCACCGGGGTGAGGGCGGGATCCTTGCTCAGCATCAGGGCCACAGCACCCGCCACATGGGGGGTGGCCATGGAGGTGCCGGACCAGCCGCTCAGGTAACCGGTGTTGTTCTGGTAGTCCAGGGAGGTGATGTTGACGCCCGGGGCCGACACGTCGGGCTTGATCAGGCCCTTCTTGCCGGTGGGGCCCACATAGGGGTAGTCGTTGTAACCACTGACGCCAGACCAGGTGGAACCGCCGCGGGAGGAGAAGGAGGCGATGTTGTCATTGGAATCCGTGGCTCCCACGGTGATCACGCTGGACTGGGACCCGTTGGAGCCGTTGACGGCCTGGTCGGGGTGTTTCCAGGGGGAAGGAATGTCACCGGGCGTATCCACATTGTCGGGCGCGGGGTCCGGGCAGTAGTTGTACGGGTCGTTCAGGTCACCTTCGTTGCCCGCCGCCGCCACCCACACAACGCCGGCGGCCAGCACATCATCGGCCACCTGGCGCCAGGTCTGGCGGTCCGGGTTGTCCCGGTGGCACCAGCCGATGGAGGCGGAAAGCACATCGGCCCCGTTGTCCAGGGCGTACTGCACAGCGTCCCACACATCGGATTGGTAGCCGCCCCCGGAGGAGTTCAGGATCTTGAGGGCCATGATCTGGGCGTCGGGGGCGACACCGGTCTGGGTGCCTGCGGTGCCGTCGCCCGCGACGGTGCCGGCGCAGTGGGTGCCGTGCCCCTGGTCATCCATGGGGTCGCCGTCGTTGTTGTAAAAGTCGTAGCCGTGGATGTCGTCTACATAGCCGTTGCCGTCGTCGTCGATGCCGTTGCCCGGGATCTCACCGGGGTTGGTCCACACGTGGTCCGCCAGGTCCACGTGGTTGTAGTTGACCCCGGTGTCCAGGATGCCCACCACGACGCCCTGGCCGGTGTAACCCTGGGCCCATACATCGGGGGCGTTGATCTGGTTGACGCCCCAGGCGATGGCCTTGGTGCGGGGAGGGGTCCAGGGGGTTTGGGAATGGTCGCGGGCCGAGGGCCGGGGCTTCAGCTTCGGGGTCCCGGAAAGAAGCATGTAGCGCTCGGGGTTGTACCGCACATAGGCTACCTCGGGCCGCTGGGCCACCGCCCGGATCACCTCAGGGGTCGCCTGAAAGGCCACCACGTTGGCAATCCACAGGGGCCGGATCCGCCGGACCTTGCCCTGTTGTTCCTGAAGGCGCAGGTACCGCAAGAGGTCTCGCTGGCTTTCCCGGGCCACGGTTTTGAGCACCTGGATGACATGGCGGCGGGCTTCCTTTTTGGAGAGGTTTCGGGTTTCGGCGAGCAGGGACTGGGGGTCCACCTGTTCCACCAGAACGGCGTACACCGAGATCGGGCCCTGGGCGGTTTTCAGGACCTCTTCCAGGTCGGGCGAGAGGGCACCGGCCTGGAGTCCAGACCATAGCAGGATACCGGCTACGAGCCAACCGTACCGCATCTATACCTCCTCTGGTTTGAGATACGACGCCCTTACTATACGGCCGGCCGTAGCCCCGAACCAATTTTACGGGATGGCAAACCCCGCGGTCATCCACATGCGGCCGGGGGTGCCGTCCCTGCGGTAGGAGTAGAACCAGGCTGGGCGCTCGTAGGTGCAGAAGGGAGGCGGCAGGATCTGGGACTCGGGGACGCCGGCCTGAACCAGGTGGTGCCGGTGCACGGTAAACAGGTCCAAGTACCGGCGGCCGTGCCGGTGCTCCACAAAGCCGGGGAACAGGGCGTCAAACTCCGGGCCCACCTCGTAGTGGCACCCCCGGATGGCCGGGCCGTAGGCCACCCACAGGCGTTCTGGCCGGGCGCCCAGCTGCCGGAGCCGCTGGAGCACCGCCTGGAGGATGCCTGCCCGGGTGCCGCGCCAGCCGGCGTGGATCAGGGCGAACACGGGCACCTCGGGGTCGGCCAGCAGGCCGGGCAGGCAGTCCGCCACCTGGATGCCCACCTC
>WGAB01000268.1 GCA_015489295.1 Caldifarciminota bacterium | reverse complement strand
GCAGGAACCGTGTTTCCCGATCCAGAAAGGCCAGGAGTTCGGCAAAATCCAGGTCGCCATCAAAGTAGGTGTTGACATTCTGCCCCAGAAGGGTGAGTTCCACCACCCCCAGGGATTCCAGATACCGGGCCTCCCGCAGGATCTCTTCGTGTCGCCGCGACACCTCCCGTCCCCGCACCCGGGGCACGATGCAGAAGGTGCAGAAATGGTCGCAGCCCCGCATGATGGTAAGGAAGGCGAAGGGCTCGCCGGGTTCCAGGGCCTGGAACTCCGGGAACTCGCCCAGGTTTTCGCAGTACACCCGGCGCATCTCCTGATGTCGGCCCTCCAGGAGATCGGGGATCAGGGCGAGGCTTCCGGTGCCCACCACCCAGTCGGCACCGTGTTCCTGCAGTTTTTCCCCCATCCACTGGGCCATGCACCCCATGGCCAGCACCTGCTTGCCGTGCTTTTTCTGGGTATGGATGTATTCCAGGGCCTTCCGGTCGGCCCGTTCGCGCACGGTGCAGGTGTTCACCAGCACGACATCGGCCTCCTCGGGCCGGGCCGCCTCTTCAAAGCCCCGGTCCAGGAGCAGTTTCCGCACCAGCCGGCTGTCGTACTCGTTCATCTGACAGCCGAAGGTGCGGATATAGAAGCGTCGGCGAACGGATGCCATGGTTCTTCGGTCCTTTCCGGGGTGTGCAAGTCTTTAAAGTACGCTTTCTGACTGAAACGGTCAAGATGGCACATTTTCAGTGTGTCGGAGGGTAAAAAATGGGGCGGAGCCGCCCGTACGGGCGGCCCCGCCCCAAAACCGCTTCCGAAATCCGCTACCGGACTTCCGAAGGTTTCACCTGTTGCACCGGCCGTTCCGGCGGAACCGGTTGCACCGTCGGCAGGGTGCCGCACGGGCTCGGGGCCGGGCCGCCGTGGTACAGGTAGTTCGCCAGGTACTCCAGATCGGCCTGGGTTACGGCGCAGTCGTGGTCGTTGTCGCCGGCGTTGAAGGGGCTCGGGGCCGGGCCACCGTGGTACAGGTAGTTGGAGAGATACACGAGGTCCTGGTCGTTGACCACGCCGTCGTGGTTCGCGTCGCCCGGCAGGAACGAGGTTTCCCAGAAGATGGTGTTGTAGGGGTCATACTCGTAGGCTTCGCCCGCGAAGGTGCCTTGGGCGTCCACGAAGGTCACCTGGCCCGCCGTATTGGTCTTTGCCACATTCACATAGCCGCCCCAGGTGTTCTCAGGGAAGGTGGCGTTCTCAATGACCACCACTTGAGGCACATTGAGGAGCAGCAGGCGGCCGCCGACATAGGAGTTCTGGAAGGTGCAGTGGTTCAGCGGATGGGCAGGGTCCAGTTTGGCAGTGAGGAGGCGCACGCCGCTCACATTCATGTACTCAAACACGGTGTACTCGGCCGAGAGCCGGGTTCCGGAGTAGAAGGTCATGCCGTAGTAGCCGCTGCCCGCATGGGTGATGGTGTCTGGCAAGCTCGGGGTGCCCACGGCCCGCAGCATGCCGCCATTGCGGACCCGGACCTGGGTGCCCGCGCCCAGCCGGAGCACGCTGCCCTGGCTGCCGAGATCCAGATAGCCATCCACCCGCATGGAGTCGCCCAGGCATTCCAGTTCACCATGACCGGGGAAGTAGGCGGAATCCCCCGGGTGCAGGTAAAAGTTCCCCTGGACCTGAAACTTGGTGTTGGAGGCCAGGAGGAAGTCGGCCCGTTTGTGATGGGTGCCCTCACCGATTTCCAGGTGATTCAGGGTCAGGGTGGGGGCGTAGTTAGCAAAGGTGGCACTACTTGTACCGTACAGGTGAACCAGACCACCGGTCACCGACCAGTTGGAATTAGAGTAGGCGTACCAGTCGGAGTTGTACTCAATCCGGCCCCCTGAGATCTGGACATGGGACCCATCCATGAAAAAGAGGTCGCCGTAGCCACCCAGGGTGTCGGTCTGGTACACGCCGCCGCTCAGGACGAAGGTGCCATAGAGCCTCAGGTCATCATCAATCCGTGCATAGCCGTTGGACATGTTGAACTCTCCGGTGGAGGCAACAAGCACATCGCGGCCCAGTACGGGAACGATGAGGGAGTCGGCGGGGTTCTGGAGCCTCAGGGTGCCCTCCAGATCCAGGGCGGTGTCGGACTCATAGGAAAAGATGGTAAGTTTGTGGCCGTTCAGGGCCAATTCCGTGCCTTCGTTCACAAAGAGGGAACCGTGAACCTGGACATTGGAGTTGAGCACCACGCCGTGGGCCCGGGGCGGCGCCAGCGGGGTTTCCGGTGCGGCGCTCCGGGAAGTCGCCAGAGATGCCGGCTTCTTACGCGGGAGAAGGCCGGTGGGATCGCCGGTGCGGTGCGGGGAATCGGCCGGCTGCGGAGGCAGAGGCTGCAGGCGGTCCCAGGCTTTGGAGGCCCCCTTGTCCAGGAGAAGGTTTGCAAAGTAGTTGCTGCTGGCCTGCGTGACGGTCACATCCGCGGTATCCACGAAGGCGGTGAGGTGTTGGGGACCGGGCTGGAAGACAGCATAGGAGTCGTCCCAGTCGGGCACATTGGGGTCGTCCAGGGTCAGATAGAGGCTGCCGCCGTTCAACAGGAAGGTTCCGCCCATCATATCCATCCCCCGGGCCACGATTGTTCCGGCATCCTGGATCAGGGTACCCGGCGGATCCCAGATCTGGAACGACCGCTGGATCGTGACATCGTGGCCCTGGGTGTTCAGGGTCGCATAGCTCAGGTTGAAATACCAGTAGGCGGCGACATCGGTTTCCAGGTAGGTGGTGGAATCGTGAAACTCTACACCGGAGAAGGAATTGGAAGCGCCCTGCCACACATGGTGTTCCTGGAGGCCATAGAACACCACCCAGGGGGTTTGCCAGGCGGTGCTGGTGGTCTCCTGGAACACCCCGTTCCGGTCGTCCCAGTTGCCGCCTACATACAGCTGGCAGTAGTAATCATCCGCCAGGTCCAGGGTGCCTCCGTACAGGGTGACATTGCCCCGGATGGTGTCTATAGCGGCTCCGAGGTGCAGAGTGCCCTCGTAGATGCTGAGGTCGTTGTCCACGATCAGCGCATGATTGTCTACGGTGACCGAGGATCCCGCGGTCTTGTTCACCACCACATTGTAGGCACCGGGCGAGGTGACGGTGGCGTGGAAGGTATCGGTCACGGTCTGGTTCCGGCTCCCCACAAAGTGCAGGGTGCTGTGGCCCGGAACGATGCCGCCGTAGGCTCCCACATAAAGATCGCCGTACACGAGGATGCTCGGCGCGAAGGTATCGCCCACCATCAGGGTTCCGTTGAGGAGGAAATCGCTGCCGTTGACGCCGATCTCCGCCACGGCCAGGTTGCTCCGCAGGGTGAACACGGCCCCGGAATCCACCCGGAGGTAGTTGACCCAGGTGGTCATGGAGTCGCCCATATAGGTGCCTCCGTCAAAGACCACCAGGCTCCGGATGCTGGCGAAGTAGTTGGAGGCCCGGGCGTTCAGGGAGCCGTAGAGGTAAAGGATGCCCCGCACATAGAGGTCCAGGCCGTCGGTCAAGTATACATCGTTGCCGGAGAGTACAGTCATGCTTCCCACCGAGTCCACGGTAGCCAGTTCGTGGGTGCCGCCGCCCGTAAAGCGCAGGTACGAGTAATCTTCACAGCTCCAGGAACCGTAGTTGAGGAAGTTCCCCTGTACAGTGAAGGAGTGGTAAGCCTCCGGACCTGTCAAGGTCCCCTCGTTCACCACATCCCCGTAGGCGACGAAGTTCTGGCCGCCGCTGACCTCCAGGCTGGCGCCGCTTTCAATGGTGAGATCCCGACAGGACCCGGTGCCACTGCTCACCACCGGCATCCGCGTGGCCCAGGAGGGGATCAACACATCCACGAAGGAGGTGGGCACCGCGTTGCCTACCCAGTTGGTATCCGTGTGCCAGTCGGTGGAGACCAGGCCCAGCCAGGTCCCGGGGCTGAGTTTTTCCACCCGGAGGGTGTACTGGATGTCGTCCGAGAGATGGGAAGCGGAGGGTTTGCACACCACCAGGGGATACCAGCCCGACTGGCTTGGGGTATAAAGGAATGTACCGGATCCGAGCGCGTACTTGATGTAGTTGCCCCGCCGGTAGAAGGCCGTGGTCTCGGGATAGAGGTACATGTAGGGGGTACCGCCGCTGAAGGTATCAAAGGAAAACCGGTAGGTGCTGTCGGCGTACAGGTAGCACTCAAAGATGTCCACGATCTCGGAGCCGGGCAGAGAATCGGTTTTGACGCCGCCGGCGCCGCCGAAGATGTGATCCACCGAGTTATCGGCCTCCACCACGAAATCGTCTTCGGAGTTGACCGAGTACCGGACCACGGCGGGATACAGGGTATCTTCGGCCACCCCCCAGGATGCTACCATGAAGTCCGTGGCACCGCTCACATACACGCTGTACCCAGCAAGCACCGAGAACCCGGAGTCGCTGCCCACATAGTCGGTGTACAGGTACAGGTCGTAGTCGTCGTCACCCTGCACCGGGGTTGAGGCCACCACGGCGGCATAAAGACTGGGCTTCACATAGCGGAACCCGTCGGCATTGGGAAGGGCACCGCTGCCCGGCACGGGGGGCGCGGAGCGAACCCAGGGTGCGTCGGCCTGTAGATCGGGCGGTTCCCACACGAACTGGCGTTCGTAATAGTTGTCGGTTTCATCGGTTTCGCTCACATCGTCGTGAACATCCACCGAATCGCCCAGGGTGTGCCGGCCGCCCCGAACAAAGTAGGGGCCCCAGTTGTGGGCTCCGGCGTACATACCGGGGGTCATCGTACCGACGGAGTATCCCACCAACACCTCATCATCCAGGTAGAGGCGCCCGGAATGGCTTGAGGACTGACCGGGGCCTTCATTCTGATAGGAGAAGTTCAGGTAGGTGCCCTGGGTGTCTCCCGGCAGTGTGGGTGTGAGGTGGGCATTGCCCCAGGAAGCCCCCATGGTGTCCCGGGGAACGATCGGGTAATCCTCTCCTGAATAGGCGTTGGCCGCCACCAGATTGGGCTGAAATTTCACGGCGCCCGTGTAGGTGGCCCAGGTGTTGCTGCCGGTGGCATACTCGCCGTAAATCCACACGGTATAGGGGTTAGCAGGGTCCCGGGCCGCATCAAAGTAGTCGCCCCATCGGTTTCGGTTGTAGGAATCGCGCCGGTCGTAGGGACCGTCTCCCGCCCGAAGCCAGGTGGAGGGCTCGGGATAGGACTGGCCGGCAATCCAGCCCGTGTACCGAAGGCCCGCGTACTCCGAGGTGCCCGAGCGGGCGCACACCAGCACCATGTTGCCGTGGGGATCCACGCTTACGGCCGGATAAAAGTAGTCGTGGTACGAAGCGCCCCAGCCATTGTGGTCAATTTCGGCGTTGTTGGTGGACACATTGATCTTGAGCCAGCGGACCGCGGCATGGGTGCCGTCGCTGAAGGATGCAGCCTCCGCAAAACTGGCATAAAGGCGGTTCCCCTGGAAGATCACCGGGCCCGAAATCCGGCAGTCCCCGACATTGAGGTGGGCCGTGTCCCCTCCCTGGACCGCCGGAGGCGGTGCACTGTAGGAGGTCACCGACACCGTGGCCTGAAGGCTCAGGGTCGGCGAATTCGTGCCCGTGTTGTCCATCCGCCAGAGGGAAACCTTGTTCCAGCCGCCGCTCTTGGTGTTCAGGAAATACGCACTGGGAGAGGAGGAATAACTCTCGGCCGGCTTGACGGTGAAGGCACGGCTGCCGTCCGAGTTGTGGAGGTTGACAAAATCGTAGTACACGAAGCCGCCGCCGGCATAGGCGTTGCTCTTGGGAATGTGGCGGATCTTGGCATACTGGAACCCATCGCTGAAGCTGAACTGGTTGGAGGTGATGAACAGGGCGTTGTCGTTGTAGCCCAGGCTCGGAAAGTCGGCCCAGTTGTTGGTGGAGGTGCCGCCGTCCATGGTGGCGTCCAGTTTCCACTGGTACCAGGACCCGGCGGCCGTGGAATCCGTGGAGACCGCCAGCAGGTAGTAGGACTCCTGGGTAGAGGTGTTCATGGCCAGGGCCACCACCACGAACCGGTGGTCCAGGACATCAAACACCACCCGCGGGTCAAACACGAAGGACGGGGGACTCGTCGGGCTGAAGAAGTTGTACAGGGTGTTGGAGTAGGTCTGGTTGCCCTGTTTGTCGTAAAACCGGATGGTGGAGTTCACCACCACCACGATGTCGTCGTAGCCCACGGCGATATCGGGGTCCGGCGGGATCCAGCCCGTATAGGGGGTGGT
>WGAB01000267.1 GCA_015489295.1 Caldifarciminota bacterium | reverse complement strand
CTTTAGCGGCGATCGTCTTGAACCGCCCGGGGTTCCGGAGAGCTCCACATTGCCGGATCGCGGCTGAAGCCGCTCCTACAGGGGAGGTCGGTCAGGCCAGGATCTTTCGGATCACCGTGAGGGCCCGGTCGATGTGGTCGTCGGTGATGTCGTGGTGGGTCACCATCCGGATGGCGCCGGTGGGAGACACCAGGGCCAGCACGCCGTACTCGGCCATCCTCTGCACCAGTTCCTGGGCTGTCACCCGGGGATGCCGCACCTCAAAGTACACCATGTTGGTTTCCACGGTGTCCAGGTCCAGGTGAATCCCGGGGACCTCCCGCAGGCCCTCGGCCAGGCGCCGGGCGCGGGCGTGGTCTTCGGCCAACCGGTCCACCATTTCGTTCAGGGCCACGAGGGCGGCCGCAGCCAGCACGCCGGCCTGGCGCATGCCGCCGCCCAGCAGTTTGCGGACCCGCCGGGCCTCGTCAATGAAATCCCGGGGGCCCACCAGGATGGACCCCACGGGAGCCGCAAGCCCCTTGGAAAAGCAGAACATCACGGAATCCACATACCGGGCGAACTCCCGTGCTGGAATACCGGTGGCCACCTGGGCGTTGAAGATGCGGGCGCCGTCCAGATGGATCCGCAGGCCGTGGCGGTCGGCCACGCGGCGCAGCGCCTGGAAGTTCTCCAGGGGCACCACGGCCCCGCCCCACAGGTTATGGGTGTTTTCGATGGCAATCAGCCGGGTGCCAGCGATATGGAGGGCCCGGCGCCGGATGTTCTGTTCCACGAGATCCGGGTCCAGGGCCCCGCGATGGGAGGGCAACGGCCGGGGCACCACCCGGGAGATCACCGCCAGGTGGCCCACCTCCAGGTTGTAGATGTGGGACTTTTCTTCCACGATGACCTCGTCACCCTCCCGGGTCCACACCTTGACGGCGATGGCGTTGCCCATGGTGCCCGAGGGAACAAACAGCGCTGCTTCCTTGCCCAGGCGTTCGGCGGCCTGGCGTTCCAGTTCTTTCACGGTGGGATCGTCGCCCAGCACGTCGTCGCCCACCCGGGCTTCGGCCATGGCGCGCCGCATGGCGGGCGTGGGGCGGGTGACGGTATCGCTGCGGAAATCGGCCACCTGTTGCATGCTCATAGAATACAGTGGGGCGGGGCGGGCCCCGGTCGGGGCCCGCCCCGCCCCACACTCCAAAGTCTCAAGCTGCTATTCCAGCGGATTCTGGATCAGCTCGGCCACCTCCTCGTCGGAGTAGCCCAGGGCCTTGAAGTCCAGCACACCGTTCGGGCTGTGGCAATCCGTGCAGGACAGGGCGCCCTCCTTGCGGATCGCGTGGCTGATCTCCAGGAACGCATCGCTCGGCAGCCAGCGGGGCTCCACCTTCCGCAGGTGCACCACATCGTCGTAGGCCTTGGTGTTCCAGCCCGGGAGGTCCATGAAGTTCATGAACTTGTCCATGAGGTACTTCTTGAACATCCAGCCGTACATCATCTTCATGATGGGCTTGCGCATCTCCACCTTGGCCGCCGAATCCGGATCGCCGGTGGCGTAGTAGGTAGGCAGGTTGTAGGGCACAAACATGCCGCCGAAGGGCCCCATGTTCTGCAGGTCGATGTGCTGGCGGCCGTTGTACAGTTTCATGGCCCAGAGCTTGGAGGGTTTCTTCTGGGCGATGGGCCGCAGCACCTCTTCCTGCCACTTCTTGTAGTCAAAGTCCTTAAACTCCGGCCACACGTGGTTGGGCTTGTAGATGTCGTACAGCCCTTCGCCGTTGGGATTGTCGCCGATGGGGGTGCCCAGGAAGGTGCAGTCGCCGTTCCACCACTTGTAGACGATGCCCTTGCCCGGTTCCCATTCCTTTTTGATGTCGGTGTAAATGTAGATGCCGGTTTCCTCCTCGAACTCGGGATGGGCGAAGTCGCGCATGGTGACGTTGTCGGGGTGGAGCGAAGGAATGTGGCAGGTTTGGCAGGCGATTTTTTCGGTGTGCATGTTCAGGTAATCTGCCAGTTCAGGGTTGGCCTTGTGGGGCTGGGCGCCGTGGCACTGCTCACAGGACACCTCGATGCCGGGCAGGTCGTTGGCCATGAGGGTGGTGGTATGGGTACCCCGGGCGATGTAGTGGCCCATGGTGGTATGGCAATCCAGGCAGGAGAGGCCAGCGGCGGCATGCACATCCCAGGAGGGCGAGTAGGGGGTGCCCCGTTTGGAGCCGGGATGGAACACCCGCGGCCGGTGATAGCCGGGCTGGAGCCGGCTCTGCATGTAGGAGGGATCCAGGGAGTCCACGTAGATGTCACCGCCGAAGTTGTGCTGGTGGCACCGCAGGCAGTTCTGGGCCGTGGGTACCCCCACGCTCATGGCCGCCCGCAGAGAGCGATCCTGATCCCATCGGGTGCGGCCGTTGGGGTCCTGGACCACCACACGTTTGTTCATGTCATAGGCCACGGCGTGGCAGATCAGGCAGTCAATGGCGTCCCGTTCCTCCTGGCGGGCGGCGTACATGGGCATGATCTCGCCCAGGGGCGGACTGTACTGGCCGCTGATGTGGCACATGCCGCAGCCTTCGGAGTACTCGCGGCCATCCTTAGTGCGCACGATCTCGGCCCAGGAGGAGATGGCAAAGGACCCGGGTTTGGGACACGGCCGGTCGATCTTGCCCATGGGGAAGTTGTCGGCCTGTTTGCCGTTGAAGCCCCAAACCTCGGGGTGCTTCATGGTGAAGAACCGATAATGGGCCGAGGTCAGCAGGTTGTCCATGAGGTCCACGGTTTTGGACTTGTGGGTGTAGGGGTCCACCACGGTAATGGTCTTGTGGCACCGCAGGCAGGTCTTGGGGCCCTCGTAGGCGTAGATGCCGGCCTCTTTGAACCGTCGGATATGGTCAAACCGGTACTGGGGGTAGGTGCGCCGAAGCTCCATGGCCACGCTGTCGAACTGGGCCGGCGTGAGGCGTTCCACCTTGAAGGGCACGGGCCCCGGCCGGTTCTCCTTGGGCATCATCCGGTTGATGAGGTTGGAGGGCGAGCACGCAGCCAGCAGCAGGGCTGCACCGAGCACGACGAGCCGCAGGGGTTTGTGAAAGCCCTTGAACATGAAAAACCTCCTTTGGTTGAAAACGGAACACCGGGTCATTCCGGTTCACCCACCAAATTCGCCGGAAATCCCGCTTCCCCAGGATGCCACCCCCACCTTCCCCTGCCGAGGTTGCAAACAAATTGCCACGCCGAGGGAAATCCGGAAGCCCTGCCGCCTACTGGCGGAACACGATGTCTTCCCGCTGGAAGAGGTACAGCGTGAAGCCGGCCATGATGCCGGCATAGGCCAGGTTGCTGAGGAAGGTGCCCAGGTAGTGGCTCCACACCACCCCTTCCCGGAGCAGCTCGTTGAAACAGGCCCCGATGTTGTACACGGGCAGCAGCACCTGCCAGCCCGAGAAGGTGAAGAAGGGCAGCGAAGCCAGCACGATGGGAAACACCGCCACCATCATCAACGGGGCCACATAGGTTTGGGCCTCGCGGAAACTGCGGGCGAAGGAGCCGAGAGCCACCTCCAGCGAGGCCACGAACACAGCGAAGGGCGCGCTCAACAGGAGCATCAGCCCGATGGTGCCCCAGGGGATGACGAAGGTTTTGCCGGCCATCAGAAAGGCTTCGCCGGCCTGGGCCATGCCCAGGAGCATTCCCAGCACCATAACCGGCGCGGTCAGGAACGACACGGTGGACACCGCCAGCACCTTGGCCACCACCACATCCCGCCGCCGGGGCACCAGGGCCAGGAGCACCTCTAAGGTGCGCCGTTCCTTTTCGCCTGCTGTGGTGTCCAAGGCTGCGTTCATGCCTCCGACGAACAGGAACAGCACCATGAGGTACCCCAGGATCTGGGCCAGGGCCGAGGAGGCCATCCGCTCCTCGGTGGCCAGGTTCACGGGCTTCACCTGGAAGGGCACGAGCCAGCTGGTATCCAGGCCCACCTCCTGCAGGACCGACACCAGGCGTTGATGGCGCACCCGTTCCAGGGCGTGCTCCACCCGGCGCCACACGGCCCGCGACACCTCGTCGGCCCCGTCGTAGTACACCAGCACCGTATCATCCCGGGCCACGAGAAAGGCCTTGATCGCCTGGGGCAGGCTGTCGCCCGGAGCCTGGTCCAGGATCCGGGGCACCAGGTTCTCCTGCCGCAGGGCCGAGAGCACCAGGCTGTCGGCCAGGTTCACCACCCCCACGGCGTAGGTCTTTTTCTCGTAGGTTTCGGTACCCTTCCGGGCGACCCAGCCCATGAAGGCCAGGAAGGCCGGGTAAAAGAGGAAGGGCAACACGAAGGTGTTGAACAGGGTGCGGCGGTCGCGCAGGATCTCCAGGTATTCCTTGAGCAGCAGGGCCCTCATGCCGCCGCCTCCAGGTCCAGGAGGGCCAGGAACACCTCGCGCAGCCGCTGTTTGCCCGTGCGGCGGCGCAGGTTCTCCATGGTGTCCAGGGCCACGATCTTGCCGTGGTGGATCACGCCGATCCGGTCGGCCAGGTACTCGGCCTGTTCCATGATGTGGGTGGACAGGATCACGGTGCGGCCGCGGTTCCGGGCTTCCAGCAGCGTATCTTCCACCACCCGGGTGGTGGGCAGGTCCAGGCCCAGGGCGGGTTCATCCAGGATCCACACCGGCGGATCCATCACCCACAGGCGGGCCACGGCGGCCTTCTGGCGTTGACCCGTGGAGAGTTTTCCCATCGGCCGGTGGGCGATGTCTTCAAGGCCCAGGCGCTCAAACACCTCCTGGGTGCGTCGGCGGAGCGTCGGAGCGTCCAGGCCCCTGAGGCGGCCGAAGATCTGGACCATTTCCCGCGGTGTGAGCCGGTGATACACCCCGGCATCCCCGGGGTGATACCCCAGGAGCCGCCGAGCCTGCTCGGGCGACCGCAGGGCGTCCACGCCCTGGATCTCCACACTGCCCTGGTCGGGCCGGAGCACGGTGGCCAGGATGCGGAGCGTGGTGGTTTTGCCGGCGCCGTTGGGGCCCAGCAGGGCGAAGATCTCGCCGGGTTGGGCTTCAAAGGAGATGCCGTTGACCGCGTGGATCCGGCCCCGTTTGCGGTCGTAAAAGGACTTGTGGAGGTTGCGGACCACCACGCCCGGTGGCATGGGCTACACCTGGCGCTCGCTCTGGATCTTTTTCTGCAGCTGGATGATGCCGTACAGCAGGGATTCCGGCCGGGGCGGGCACCCGGGCACATAGATGTCTACCGGAATGATCTGGTCCACACCCTGGAGCACGGCGTAGGAGTTGTAGGGGCCGCCAGCCATGGCGCAGGCGCCCATGGCGATCACCCATTTGGGCTCGGACATCTGGTCGTAGAGCCGACGGACGATGGGAGCCATTTTGCGGGTGACCGTGCCGGCCACGATCATCAGGTCGGCCTGGCGGGGCGAGAACCGGAACACCTCGGCCCCGAAGCGGGCCATGTCGTAGCGGGCGAAGAAGGCGCCCATCATCTCAATGGCGCAGCAGGCCAGGCCCAGGGGCAGCGGCCACAGGGAGTTCTTGCGGGCCCACCGAAGCATCTGGTCCACGGTGGTCAACAGGATCCGGTTCTTCAACTGCTCCAGGATGGAACTCTCGCGGCCCTTGAAGTATGCCGGTTCAGCCATGTTTCTCCTCCCTGCCGCGGGTTTTCAGGTACTTTTCGTAGGCCAGGTGTTTGAAGAGCGGAAGCTGCAGGGGCGACTTGTCGGCCGGTTCCCGGCGGTAATAGCCCATCCAGGCCCAGCGGGGCGGGGTGCCTTTGGGCGCCACCAGCTGGTCTTTGTGGAGCACCAGTTTCTCGCGCTTGTCCACGGCCAGTTCGTACTGGTCGGTCATCACGATCACCTCGTCGGGGCAGGCCTCCACGCAGATGCCGCAGAACATGCAGCGCCCGAGGTCCAGGTCCCACACGCGGGCGTGGCGTTCCCCGTGGGACACGCGATGGCGGTCGGTGTTTTCCGCTCCCACGATGTAAATGGCCCCGGTGGGGCAGGCCGCCGCGCACAGCATGCAGGCGATGCACCGCTCCAGGCCGTCTTCGTGGCGCTGAAGCTGGTGGAGCCAGCGCGCCCGCGGGGGCAACTGCCGCCGCTCCTCGGGGTACTGCACGGTGATCCGCTTTTTGAAAAAGTGGCGGAGCGTTACCGAAAGGCCTTTGAGCAAGGGCAAAACCATGGTTCTCGGCTCCTATTTCAACACCCGGGCCTCAATGGCATCGGGCTGGAGGGTGGCCACCGGTGCGTCCTGCACCAGGAGGTAGGTTTTGCTTTCCAGGGGCGGCCAGATGACCAGGATCACATCGTCGGCCAGTTGCGGGTTGTGGCGGGCCACGAACTCCTGCTGCCCGATGCGGACCACCACCTTCTCACCCTCCAGGTTCAGGGCCCGGAGCAGGGCGGTGGGCAGTTCCAGCTGGTGGGTGGGCACGAGCGGCTTCACCAGTTCGGAACGGAGCGCGTAGCGGGTCCAGTACAGATGGCGGCTGGGCACGAGGTAAAAGCCGTTGGCCGGTTTCTCCGGCGGCGTGGCCGAAACCTTCGGGAGCCGGGGTTGGACCCGGGGATAGGCCACGCGGGGGAACCGGCGCTCGGTGGCCAGGTTGTGCAGCGAGGGGATGTAGGTGGGATACGGGTGTTCCGTGGTTTCGGCCTTCGGCGGATAGAGGTCGGCGTACAGGGGCACCTGCTGCTTCATCCAGGTTTCCAGGTCCCGGGGCCGGGCGCCGAAGAGGTCCAGGAGGTCCTGCAGGACCTCGGCGGCCCGTCGGGAAGCGCCGATCGGGGTCAGATGGGGCTCGGTGTGCTGCAGCAGGCCATCGGCGGTGGTATAGGTGCCCCCGTCTTCAAAGGGCAGGGCCAGGGGCAGCAGGACATGGGCCAGCATGGCCGTGTCGGTGAGATAGGAGTCCAGCACCGCCAGGAACTCCAGGTTTCTGAGGGCTTGATCTACCAACGGACGGTTCGGGAACTCCTGCAGCACATCCCGGTTGAACACCACCAGGGCCTTCAGATCGCCCCGGGCGGCCGCCTGGATCATCTGGTAGGCCGAAAGCCCGGGCTTCAGGGCGGGTTCCTGGCCTGCCGCCAGGAAGGGGTGCACGCCGGCGTCCACAAAGCCCTGGCCATTGGGGTCGCTGCGCAGATACAGGAGCCGGGCCCCGGTGAGGGCCACGATCGCCAGCACCAGGCGCTGCTCGGCTTCGGGCAGCAGGTCGTCCAGGATCACGAGGGCCTGCTCGCCGTGTTCCCGCAGGGCCTGGGCCAGGTCCCGGGCCAGGTTGTGCCGGGGGGTGCCGTTCTCCAGGGCCTGGAGCGTTTCCTGGAGCACCTCCAGGGCCTGGGCCGGGTTCACCGATTCCACCCGGCTGAAGTACTTGTTGTCGTAAGGGTTGGGCCGGCTGGTGAGCAGCCACGAGGGCAGGTTTTTCTGCCGTCGGCGGATCAGCCGCAGGCCCAGCAGCGGGAAGCCGTTGCTCACCTCCAGGCCGTAGGCCCACACAAAGGGCGCGGTGTCCACCTCCCGCTGGGTTCCGGTGGAGGCCGACACCCCCAGGAGGTCGTACAGGGCGTCTTCGGCCCCGCGGTCGGGCCAGGCCGGCCGGGAATCCAGATGCGGCGTGCCGAGCACCTCGCGGAACAGGTAGGCCAACAGGGCGGCGGTTTCGTTGGTGCCGTGGCCGGCGGCGATCAGGCCGATGCTTTCGGGGCCGTAGGCCTGCCGGATCTCCTGGAGCCGCCGGGCCAGATGCTGCAGGGCCTCCTGGTAGGTGACTTCGCCGGCGACCTCGCCAAGGCCCACCACCCGGGGGTACAGCACGCGGTCGCGGGTGTTCAAAAAGTCAATGACGAACCGCGAGCGATCGTCGATCCAGGGGTCGTTGATGTCGGGATTGGGCAGGGCATAGCAGCGGAGGATTTCGTGGTCTTCGCCCCGCATGCCTCCGGAAACCGGATGCCCGCGCCCGTCGCGGCCACCGGGCCGGGTGTACACCATCAGGTTGGCCCCCAGGGAATCGTGGGGTGAGATGCCGGGCCGCCGGGTCATCTCCCAGGGCCGGGCCCGGAACCGGTAGTCCTGCCCGGTGATGGCCCCCAGCGGGCAGATCTCAATCAGGTTTCCGGAGAACTCGCTCTCCAGCACGGCGTCGCGGTACGGCCCCACCAGCACATCGTGGCCCCGGTTCTCGTAGCCCCAGTCGGTGCCGCCGGCGATCTCCTGGTAGAACACCACGCAGCGGTAACAGGTGATGCAGCGGTTGGGGTAGAGTTCAAAGAAGGGGCCGGCGTACCGCCGTTCCTTTTCGGCTTTGGGGAACTCGTAGGGCGAGGTGGTGGGCCCGAACCGATAGGTGAGGTTCTGCAGGTCGCACTCGCCGCCGGCGTCGCAGATGGGGCATTCCAGGGGATGGTTCAACAGCAGGAACTGGAGTTGATCCCGCCGGGCCTGCTGCACCTTGGGGGTTTCGGTGTCCACCACCATGCCCTCCTGGGCCTGGGTGGCGCAGGAGGGGAGCAGGCCGCGACGGCCCCGGAACTCCACTTCCACCAGGCACATCCGGCAGGCGGCCTGGATCGGCAGGTTGGGGTGGTAACAAAAAACGGGGATGTGCACCCCGTTTCGCCAGGCCACCTGGAGGATGGTTTCCCCGGGTTCAAAAGAAACGTCTTTGCCGTTGAGTTTGAAGGTCGGCATGGGATTGCCTCGTTTGGGGGGATTTATACGCTATTCCCCCTGCCATTGCAAGGATTTGCGCGCCTCCGGTATCAG
>WGAB01000266.1 GCA_015489295.1 Caldifarciminota bacterium | reverse complement strand
ACATCCTGCTGGACTCCGCCGACCAGCCCCCGCAGGGCACCCCCTATCCCAACAACGACTATGGCTGGGGCCGGGTCAACGCCTACCAGGCTGTCCTGAACACCCCCCACCTGGACGAGCCCTTTGTGCGTATCGTGGGTATGACCTTTGACGACGCCTCCGGCAACCAGAACGGCCAGCCCGATCCCGGCGAAACCGTGAGCCTCCGGCTCACCCTCCGGAACCTGGGTCTCCGGGTGGACAACGTGCAGGTAACCCTGGCCACCACCGATCCCACCCTGAACCTCATCGATGCCACCTCCTATGTGGGCACCCTGGCCCAGGGAGATACCGCCACGGGCGATGAGATCGTGTTCTCCTCGGATCCCGACCGTCGGCCCGGCCTGCCCGCAGGCTTCAGCGTGGACATCACCGGCGTGGACAGCACCGGCAACCCCTACAGTGTCCATGACACCCTGGTGTTCGCCATCGGAACCCCGGCCTACGTGACCTGGTACCTGGAGACCTTTGAGAACGGCCTCGGAAACTGGACCGTGGGCGGCAACAGCAACTGGGGCCTGGCCACAGACCACTACCACTCTCCCACCCATTCGCTCTCCAACGCACCCACCGGCGATTATGGCAACAACGAGGACGGCTTCGCCGAGTGGAACCAGGTGCTGGACCTGACCGATGCCTATTACGCCCGCCTGATCTTCTGGCACTGGTACGAGATCGAAAACGGGTACGATTACGGGATCGTGGAGGCGTCCACCGACGGTGCCACCTGGGAAGCCCTGGCGGCCTATACGGGCAACTCGGACGGCATGGTGGCGGAAACCCTGTCCCTGAACCCCTTTGCTGGCCAGACCCTGCGCCTGCGGTTCCGGTTTACCTCCGACGGCTCGGTAACCCGGAACGGCTGGTACCTGGACGATGTCGCCGTCCAGAAGGATGTGCCCCTGTCGGGCGTGCACCTGGGCCTGGTCGGCACCCAGGTGGTGGACACCCTGGTGGGCGATGGCGACGGCCTGACCGAGCCCGGCGAAGCGGCGTACTTCTACTTCAGCCTCCAGAACATCGGGACCGACGATGCCACCGGCATCCAGGGCCATCTGTTCACCGACGACCCCTACATCACCGTGCTGGACGCGACCTCTAACCTGGGGACCATTCCGGGCAACGGCGGCACCGCGACCAACGCCTCCGATCCCATGACCTTCAGCCTGAACGACGACACCCCCATGGGCCACCCCTACACCCTGTATCTCGCCATCACCGGCGACGCCGTGGCCGACACCTACGCCATCCCCCTCACCGCCGGCTGGGGCGGCGATTACCTGATCTGGGATCTGGACCCCACACCGCTTACAGGGCCGGTGCTGCAGCAACTCTTCAACGACATGGGCCTCGTGGGCTTCTACACCACCGACCTGGAAGAGTTCCGTCCTGCCCTGAGCAACTTCAAGAGCCTGTGGATCAGCGTGGGCATGTACCCCAACAACGAGCGCATCCCCGACGGCCCCAATGCCCAGGCCATCGTGGCGTACCTTGCCCAGGGTGGCCGGGTGTACCTGGAAGGGGGCGATGTGTGGTACTACGATCCGGGCGTCGGGGGTTTCGACTTCGCACCGTACTTCGGCATCAACCCCATCGAGGACGGCGATGGCGACCTGGAAACGATCGAGGGGCTTGCCGGGACCTTTACCGAAGGGTTCGCCTTCCCCTATGCCGGCGAGAACAACTGGGTAGACCACATTGAGGCCGACTCTGCAGGTGCCTTCAACATCTTTGAGAACACCGGTCCCTATTACTACTGCGGCGTGGCCTACGTCCGTGACCTTGGCAACAACGAGGACTACCGCACCATTGGTCTTTCCTTTGAGCTGGGGGGCCTGCAGGACAATGGTTCCAGCACGGTGGAGGACCTGGTACGCCGGATGCTGGAGTTCTTTGGTGTCATCACCGATGTGGCCGAGGGCACCGATGCGCCGGCCCGCCTGAGCTTTGCGGTGCCCGCGCCTTCCGTGGTTCGGCATACCACGACCCTGGCCTTCACCCTGCCCCAGGCGGGCCCGGTAACCCTGGACCTCTATGATGCCAGCGGGCGGCGGGTGCAGCGGCTCCTGCGGCAGAACCTGGCCGCCGGTGCCCACACCCTGACCTGGACCCCTGCGGTCCAGTCGGGCGTGTACTTCCTGAAGCTCGAGGCCGCCGGCCGCTCCCTGACCCGTAAGGTGGTCGTGCTGCGGTAAGCCTCTGTTTCTCCGGAGTCTCTGTGGCGGGGGCCGGGCAAAAAGCCCGGCCCCCGCCATTTAAAAACCCCGGATTAGGCCGTCAGCTCGGGCAACGTCCGTACGGCTGGACGTGGAAGCCAAAAGGGAGTGCCTCCATCCCCCGCCTCAAAAACTCCACCGAACCTCGGTAAAGGCCAGGTTGCCCAGAACTTTCCCCATCTGGGTAAAGGGGCTTTTGCCCTGGGTGCCGCTGAAGAGCCCACCGACCCGGAGGTTCACGCCGTCGGCCAGGCTGTACGAAAGGCTCGGCAGGGTGAAGGCCTCTTTGTTCTTGAGGTCGTAGATGCCCATCACCTGCAGGCGCCACAACTCCCGGGCGTCGTGCCACTGGAGCCGGTAGGCCACGTAGCCCACGCCGTCAAAATCCTCAAAGAACAGGTCCCGGGCCAGGTCGGAGCGCTGCGGCACGGTGTCGCCGGGCCAGAAGTTCCGGCGGTACAGGTAGTCCAGGCCCAGGCTCAGCTGGTCGTTCCAGGCCGAGGTTTCGGCCCCGATGGCACCGAAGAAGAGCGGGGCCTTGTATTCCTCCCATTCCACCGCCCCCGGCGGCGCTGCAGGCTGCTCCGGATTGCGGCGGTACACGAAGTCCAGGTGGATCGCCCGGGACCCCCAGATGTACACGGCGTTGCCCCCCACAAAGGTGGCGCGGTGGTAAGCGAGGGTGGTCCAGGCAAAGTTGAAGACGAACCGGTGCAGGAGGTCGGGGTCCGGGTCGTACCCTCGGTAGCCGAACACCTGGAAATCTACCGGGCCCAGGGTGCCGCCGAGCCGCAGGAGCGCGCCGCCGTTCTTCAGCGAAGCCGAGGGCTGGCGGGCACTGTCGGGCTCAAAGGCGAAAACCGGAGTGTGAATCGGCGGGACGGGGTAGCGGTTGGGGTGGAAGAAGGGCAAAAAGGCGCCCTGGAGCCAGAAGGGGCCGTGGTACAGGGTGATACCGGCGAGTTCCACGCCCTCCCGGAACTCCTCCAGGTCGGAGTACAGGAAGGTGAAGTTCCAGGGGGTCACCACATCGCTCGGGCTCACGAACACACCCTCGCCCCAGGTGAGGATGCGTTTGCCGAGGGTAACATCGGCCGGCCCGAAGGAGGCCGTGACATAGCCCTCAATGGGTCGCAGGATCCAGCGGTTTTCCAGGGCGTCAAAGATCACATTGAAGGCGCCGTAGCCGTGCACCTGGTCGCCCTCCAGGTCCAGGCGCTGCTGGAAGGTGAGGGCGAGTTTCTGCAGGGTATAGGGCGAACGGGTTTGGGCATAGGCCTCAAAGCGCAGGTAGCCGCCCAGCGGCGTCTGGGCCACAAGCCAAAAGAGCAGCAGGCTCATGGTATCACCCCCTTATCGCTGCAAAGCCCGCTGGCTGAAGAGGCCGTCCGAAAGCGGAGGGTTCACCTCCAGGATGTGGAAATCCATGATGCTCCGGTGTCCGGAATCCAGGTTCTCGGCCACGATGCGTTTTTCAAACCACACTCCCTGCACCTTCTGGGCTTCTTCCACGCGGATCCGCTTGAACTTCTCGCCCGTGCGGTCGTAGCACTCGGTTTGCCACACGATCAGGGTTTTGGGGTCCACCCACTTCACCTGTTTGGTGTAGCCGGTTTTTTTGACCACCTCGGGCGATTTGGGCAGGGCCTCCACGATCCACACGAAGTGCCCCTGCAGCGTATCGGACCCCACGATGCGGTAGTTCCAGTCTTCCACCTCGCCGCCCCCGATGTCGTAGTTGGAAAAGTCGGAGCCCATGAAGGCCCCGGCCTTGCCCGAGGCGGCCAGGCGTTTTACCCGCCGCAGGGCCGGCAGGTAGAACCACATGTCGTCGTCGCGGTCCTTGTG
>WGAB01000265.1 GCA_015489295.1 Caldifarciminota bacterium | reverse complement strand
ACAAGGAGGAGTTCGCGGCCGAAACCGACGCCCGGACCCTGGCCGAGGCCATGGAAGGGGCCGACGTGTTCCTGGGCCTGTCGGTGGGCGGCATCGTCACCAAGGAGATGGTCAAACGCATGGCCGACAAGCCCATCATCTTCGCGCTGGCCAACCCGGACCCCGAAATTTCCTACGAAGACGCCAAGGAGGCCCGGCCCGACGCCATCGTGGCCACCGGCCGCTCCGACTACCCGAACCAGGTCAACAACGTGCTGGGCTTCCCCTTCATCTTCCGCGGAGCCCTGGATGTGGGTGCCCGCGCCATCAACGAAGAGATGAAGATCGCCGCCGCCCACGCCCTCGCCGCCCTGGCCCGCGAGGATGTGCCCGATTCCGTGCTCAAGGCCTACGGCCTGGAAAGCCTGAAGTTCGGCCCGGAATACATCATTCCCAAGCCCCTGGATCCCCGGGTGCTCCTGTGGGAGGCTCCGGCCGTGGCCAAGGCCGCCATGGAAACCGGCGTGGCCCGGCACCCCGTGGACCTGGAGGAGTACCGCGAACGGCTGGAGGCCAAGCTCGGTAAATCGCGCGAGGTCCTGCGCATCATGATCAACAAGGCCAAGGCGGCCCCCAAGCGGGTGGTGTATCCGGAGGGCGAGGAAGCCCGGATCATCCGGGCCGCCCACATCGTGGAAGAAGAGGGCATCGCCCACCCCATTCTCCTGGGCCGCCCGGAGGTCATTTACCAGAAAATCGAAGAGCTCGGCCTGGACTTTGCGCCCGAAACCCTGTGCGTGCTGGATTCCCCTAAACTGGAGGAATACGCCGAAGCCCTGTACCAGCTGCGCCACCGTAAGGGCGTCACCCGCCAGGAGGCCCACCGGCTCCTGCGCGATCCCAACTACTACGGCGTGATGATGGTGTACATGGGCGACGCCGATGCCTGCGTGTCCGGCCTGGTGCACCACTATCCCGAGGTGCTGCGGCCAGCCCTGCAGATCGTGAAGACCAAGCCCGGGGTGCGGAAGGTGGCGGCCATGTACATGATGGTGCTCAAGGACCGGGTGCTGTTCTTCAGCGATCCGGCGGTGAACATTGAGCCCACGGCCGAAGACCTGGCGGAGATCGCCATCCTGGCCGCCGATGAGGTGCGGGAGTTTGACATCGAGCCACGGATCGCCATGCTCTCCTTTTCCAACTTCGGCAGCGTGCGGCACCCGCTGGCCGAGAAGGTGCGGCGCGCCGTGGAAATCGTGCGGGAGCGCCGGCCTGATCTCGTGATTGACGGCGAAATGATGGCTGATACCGCTGTGGTGCCCGAGATCGTGGAAACCTACTATCCCTTCTCGCGGGTGAAGGACGCCAATGTCCTGATCTTCCCCGACCTGGAGGCCGCCAATGTGGCCTATAAACTGCTGCAACGGCTGGGCGGCGCCGAGGCCTTCGGCCCCATCCTCATGGGTATGGGCAAGGCGGTGCATGTGCTGCAGATGGCCGACGAGGTGAAGGACATCGTGAATGTCACGGCCGTGGCCGTGGTGGACGCCCAGGAGATTGAGGCTCAAACGCGCGGCCAATGAGCCCCTACGAGTACGATTTTGACGAGCAGTTTCACCGGCTGACCGTCGAGGGGCGGCCCGCCCGTACGGGCGGGCCGCCCACACCACCCCTCAAGGAGTACCCCACGGCGCCGTCCTACGCCCTGCCAGACCCCCTACCTCTGCCCATGCCCCTCCACGAAGCCCTGCAACAGCGCAGAAGCCTGCGCACCTACAACCCGGACTTCGTGCTGCCCCTGGCCCACCTTGCCACCCTGCTCCACTACACCGTGGGGGTCACCCACCTGTACCGCGACCGCTATCCGCTGCGCGCCTATCCCTCGGCTGGCGCCCTCCATCCCCTGGAACTCTATGTGTACGCCCGGCAGGTGGCCGATCTGCCGGCCGGCATCTTCCATTACCATCCCCTGAAGCACCGGCTGTACCACCTGGTGGAAGGGGAAATCCAGGAGGCGCTGGTACAGGCGGCCTACGACCAGGAGTTCCTGGCCGATGCCGCGGTGGTGCTCATCTTTACCATCGTTTACGAGCGCACCCGCCGCAAGTACGGGTACCGCGCGTACCGGTATGTGTTCACAGACCTCGGGGCCGCCTGCGAGAATACCTACCTTGTGGCCGGCGGCCTGGGCCTCGGCACCGTGCTCGTGGGCGCCTTTGACGACGACGCCGTGGCCACGCTCATCGGCCTGGACCCGGAAAAGGAATGGATCGGCGCCCTCATGCCCGTGGGGGAACCCCTGAGCCGCTGAATCCCAGAATCCACCCTGCACCGTACAATTTTGCCCGATGATCGGCAAGAAAATCGGGCGATTTGAGGTGCGGGAGTGGATCAGCGGCGGCCGGTTCGCCGATGTCTTCCTGGTGCACGATCCCCTCACCGGCCAGGAATACGCCCTCAAACTCGCCCGCCGGCGGCTGAAAAATCAGGAGTTTTTGAAGCAGGAGGCGCGGATTCTGGCCGGCCTTCTGCACGAGCATATCGTGCGCTTTTACTTCATTGACTTCTACAACGACCGGCTCTACATCGTGCTGGAGTTCGTCCGCGGCCGATCGCTGCGGAACCTGCTGCAGGAGAAAAAGGTGCTGCCGCCGGAAGAGGCCCTGCGCATCCTTGCCGAAGCCCTGGAAGGCCTGGCCTACGCCCATCAGCGGGGGATCCTGCACCGCGATCTCAAGCCCGAGAACCTGCTGCTCACCGAAACCGGACGCGTGAAACTCGCCGATTTCGGCCTGGCCCGGCTGTTTCAGGAAGACCTCGGGCACGCCGGCACCGGCGGCACCCCCCTGTATATGGCACCGGAAGCCTGGGAGGGCCGTGCCACCAAGGCCACCGATGTGTGGGCCCTGGGCGCGGTCTTTTACGAAATGCTGGTGGGAAGTCCCCCGTTTACCGGCGACACCCTGGACGAAATCCGAAGCCGGATCCTGGCCGGTACCCTGCCCCCGCTCAAGGGTTTCCGGCCGGAACTTGTGCGCCTGATCTCCCGGGCCCTCCAGCCCGATCCGATCCAGCGCTTCGCCGACGCCTCCGAGTTCCTTGCGGCCGTGCGCCAGGTGCAGGGCGGCCGCAGCGTGGCCACTGGCCCGGTGGTCCAGGACGCCTCGGGCCGGTCCCTGCTCCTGGGCGGCCTCACCGAGGAGCAATGGACCGTGGTTCGGGAGGCCGAGGGCCCGGTGCTCGTGCTCGGCGGTCCGGGCACCGGCAAAACCCGTACCCTCACCGCCCGCATCGTGTACCTGGTGGAAGAACAACGGGTGCCTCCCGAAGAAATCCTGGCTGTGACTTTTACCAATCGGGGAGTGGCCGAGATCCAGGAGCGCTTGACCCAGGCCCTGGGGCGCGACCGCGCCCGCGCCGTGTGGGTGGGAACCTATCATCACCTGGCCCTGCAGATCCTGGCCTCCGCCGGCGACCGGCTGGACCTGCCGGACCCCTTTTCCGTGGCCCCCTCCCGGCTCCAGGAGGAGATCCTGAGCCGCGTGGTGCGGCAGCGTCCCCGCGGCCGCATCCGCGCCCTGCTCAAGGCCATCTCCGGCCTCAAGCGCCAGCTCCTGAGCCCGGAGGAGGCCGTTACCCTCGCCCGAAGCCGCTGGGAGCGTGAGGTCGCCGCCGCCTATCAGCAGTACCAGGAGGCCCTGCGTCGGGAACATCTGCTGGACTTTGACGATCTCCTGCTCTACACTCACCGGCTGATCACCGAGCATCCCGATCTCCGCGAAGACCTGGCCCATCGGTTCCGTTATGTGCTGGCCGACGAGTTCCAGGACATCAACGAAGCCCAGTATCTGCTCCTCAAAACTCTCGCCTCCCATCACCGGAACCTGCTGGCCTTCGGCGACGACGACCAGGCCATTTACGGATTTCGGGGTGCCAGCGCCCGCTTCATGAAGACCCTCCAGGAGGACTTCCCTGAAACCCGGGTGTTCTTCCTCACCCGGAACTTCCGCACACCCCGCACCATCCTCACTCTGGCCGCCAACCTCATCCGCCGGAACCGCCACCGCTTCCAGAAGCCTCTGGAAGCGTCGGTGGAGGTGCAGAACGCCTTCCACCTGCAACCCGCCGACGACGAAGAGGCTGAAGCCCGGCAGGTGGTACAGCGGATCCGGGACCTGCTCCGGGAGGGATACCTGCCCCAGGAAATCGCGGTCATGGCCCGCACCCGGTTCCGCCTGGCCCCTGTGGAACGCGAACTCCGGCGCCACGAGATCCCCTTTAACCTGGTGGGCGAGGGGCCCTGGCTGCACCACCCTCTGGCGGCCGCCCTGGTCGCCTTTCTCAAACTCGCCGTGGGCACCGCCGACCGGGAAGACGCCCAGGCCGTGCTGGAACACCTGCTGGCCGTGCCCTCCTCCTGGCGCTCCCGCCTCCTGCGAAACTTCCGAAAACGGAAACGGTTTTCCTATCCCCGCACCCTGCCCCCGGACCTGGCCGAGCGCCTCCACACCCTGGAGAACCTGCTGGACCGCTACCGCAAGGCTCCAGAAGACTTCGGCCCCGTGGATCTGCTGCGCGAAGTTCTCGCCCTCCGGCCCCAGGCCCAAATCTCCCAGGTGCGGCAATTGGCCGAACAGGAGGCCGCCGAAGGCGTGCTGCAGGCGGCCGCCGGGTTCGGCCGCGGCCATGTGAACGACTTTTTGAACTACCTGCAACTGCTTCAGGAGCTGGATGCGCCGATTCGCTCCGCCGGCGTGCAGGTGCTCACCGTACACGCGGCCAAGGGGGTGGAGTTCCCGGTGGTGTTCATCGTGGGGCTGGAGCAGGAGATGTTTCCCCTGCGTGGCTCTCTTTTGAAGGTGCAGGCGCTGGAAGAGGAACGCCGCCTGCTCTATGTGGCCATGACCCGGGCGCAGGAACGGCTGTTCCTGTCCTACGCGCGCCGCCGTGGCGGCCAAACCCAGCAGGCCTCCCCCTTCCTGCACGAACTCCTGATCCAACGGGCGCCCTGACCCTGCAAGGCCGCTCCTTCGGGAAAATCCGGCACTCTGCAAAGCCAGCCCCTTCCCGGAAACACTGCCATTCGTTGCAGCTGGAACCCACTGCGCCTCTGAAGGCCGGCTTCTCTTCGTGGATTCGCAGGATGGCGGCTTGATCCTGATATTCCCCCGGAACCCGGATCTTTCCCGGCCAAAAACTGCAAGGGGGGTTCCAGGAACCTTTGGACCCGCAGCTCACACGGCTGGAGCGGTACCCAGGCGCTGCAGCCTAAAAACTGTCTCCCAGCGGGAGGGGAGCATCCGCGCATCGTGGCTGAAGCCGCTCCTACAACCGAAGGGATTGTGGCAGCGAAGGCCGCGCCTACGGAAAACCTCTTGCGGGGAAGGATTGTAGTGGGGGGTCAGCGGGCCTGACGCCACAGGATCCACAGGAAATAGGGGGTGCCCAGGAGGCCGGTGACGACGCCCACGGGCAGCTCGGCGGGGTAAAAGGCCAGGCGGGCTATGGCATCGGCCGCGGTCAGCACCGCGGCGCCCCCCAGGAGGGCCAGCGGCACCAGTCGCCGATGGCCCGGTCCCACCTGCATCCGCACGAAGTGCGGCACCACCAGACCCACAAAGCCGATGGGCCCGGTGAGGGCCAGGGTGCTGCCCACCAGCAGCGAGACCACAAAAAACAGGGCCGTGGTGTATCGGCCCACGGCCACGCCCAGGCCGTGGGCCACCTCACCCCCCTGGCTCAGGAGGTCCAGCACCGGCGCCCAGCGGTACAGCACCAGCCCCCCGACGACGGTGAGGATACCCGCCCCGGTGGGCGCCTGGGGCCCCACGACGGCCAGGCTCCCCATGAGCCAGCGCACGGTTTCGTAGGCGCGGGTGTAATCCGCCAGGTACTGGAGCAGCATGACCAGGGCGGCGAACA
>WGAB01000264.1 GCA_015489295.1 Caldifarciminota bacterium | reverse complement strand
TCCCGGCCAGCACCGAAAAAAAGGCCAGGTCGTAGAGATCGTCTCTACGAAACCCGGCCTTTTCTGCTTCCCTGGCTGCGTAATAGACCGCCAGGAGAATTCCGGTTAGGACAAATACTCCCCAGGTGGTAACCGTGAACGGCCCAACCTTGAAGAGTACGGGATGCATCAGACGCGACTTACATTGATCGCCTTGGGACCCTTAGGGGAGTTGACGACCTCAAACTTCACGCGGTCGCCCTCGTCCAGAGACTTGTAGCCTTCGCCCAGGATATCGCTGAAGTGCACGAACACATCTCCGGATCCATCTTCTGCCTCGATGAACCCGTAGCCCTTCCGAGAGTCGAACCACTTGACTCTCCCGTACTTCACTTCTGCCATGGTACAAATCCTCCTTTTACTTTTCCTGCCTGGTTTGGGCAGTTGGGGGAATTATAGCCCCCGGGGTTATGCCTGTCAACGAAAAAATTTTATTGCCTTCGACAGTTCTCAAAAAACCTGGGGAAATCGGTGAACGACCGGCGAATTTGGCGAAAGAATTTCCCTCCCGAGAACCGTGGAGACCGCGGGCTCCCTCGACGCTACGAGAATTGTTGCACCAGGGCCCGATTTTTCTGCCGCAAGTACTCAAAAAAGTGCTCCCAGGCCTGTCGGAGTTCCGGGTCCGGCAGGTCCCTGACCTGTTCCAGGCCCTGGTCGATGTACCGCTCGGCCAGGGCGCCGGAATACTCAAACCCACCGGCCTGAAGGATGGCCTCCCGGAGCCGGTCCAGGGGCTCGGTGTCCTCCCAGGAGGTCAACAGGCCCTTTTGAAAGGCCCGGATGGTGGGCAGGGTGATCTTCTTTTCCTCGGCGTCCGGATCCTCATCGGAAAAGAGGTCGTAGCAGTCGTCCACGATCTGATAGGCCATGCCAAAGGCCAGGCCGATGTTCCGGTATCGGTCCAGCTCCTCGCCCTCCAGGCCCCGGTACAGGGCGCCTACCGTGGTGGCACAGCGGAACAGCGAGGCGGTTTTCTTTTCGATGATGCGCAGGTACACGGGCTCCTGGAGCTGGACCTCGGGGGCCAGTACCTCCTCTTCCACTTCTCCTTCCACCATCTCGGCCACGGCGTTCAGGGTTTCCTCCAGGATCTGGGGGTTACCGGCCTCCTGGATGGCCTGAAGCCCTCGGGTGAAGAGGTAATCGCCGGCCAGCACGGCAAAGTGGCTGCCGTATTGCTCGTGCAGGGCGGTCATGTTGCGCCGGAACCGGGAATGGTCCACCACATCGTCGTGGACCAGGGAGGAGGCGTGGATCAGTTCAATGCCAGCGGCCAGGATGGCGGCCCTGCGGTGCCCGTCGCCGAAGGCCCGGGCGGCGAGCAGCAGGGCCGCTGGCCTTAAACGTTTTCCGGAAAGCACGAACCCAGGGATAGGCAGCGGAAACCCCCGCAGCACCCGTTCGGAGAGTTCCTGGTTGGTCAACTCCAGGGCCGGCTCGATGGGCCGATACGCGGTTTGCAGTTGGGGCGGGATGCTCATTACCTGCCGGTCCTGGGCCGTTACGCCTCGGTGCCTTCTTCAGAATCCCCTGAGGTCTCCTCCGGGGTCTCGGAAGAGGCTTCCTCGGCCTCCTGGGTTTCCATCAGGGCTTTCAGCCGTTCCAATTCGGGCTGCAGGAGTTCGCCCAGGCTGATGCGGGCAGGTTCCGGCCGGTAGCGGGCCATGTCGGCCTTTTCCTTGGCCTGGACGTACTCGCGTTCCGAAAGCAGAACCCGCTTGCGCTGGGGCTCGATCCGGAGCACCTTGACGTTGATCTCCTCGCCCACCTCGTACATTTCCACGGGGTTCCCCTTACGGGCGAGGTGCGAACGGGGCACGAAGCCTTCCAGGCCTTCGGTGACCTCGACCACGGCTCCGTGCTCGTTGAGGGAGAGGATGCGGGTCTTGATCTCGCTGCCCGGCGGCAACCGGCGCACGATCTCGTCCCACGGATTGGGCTGCAGATCCTTCAGCGAGAGTTCCAGGATGCGGTTCCGCTTGTCAAACCCCATGACCTTCAGGCGTACCTTCTGACCCTTGCGCAGGGCCTCCTGGGGACGGGTGAACTTCTTGGTCCAGGAGATGTCGGCCACATGCAGGAACCCTTCGATGCCGTCCTCGATTTCAATGTAGGCACCGAAGTTGCCGAAGTCCACCACCGTGCCCTTCACCACCGAGCCCTTGGGGTACTTCTCTTCGATCATGGACCACGGGTCGGGCTTGGCCTGCTTCATGCCGAGGGACAGCCGCTGCTTTTCCACGTCCACATTGAGCACCACCACTTCCACCTCGTCGCCCACCTTGACGAGATCGCTCGGGTGGTTCGGCGGTTTGCCCCAGGTCATCTCGGAAATGTGCACCAGGCCTTCGATTCCGGGTTCCACCTCGACAAACACCCCGTAGTCCATGATGCGGGTCACCCGGCCCTTGATCTTGCTGCCCACAGGATAGCGTTCCCGCAGCCGCTCCCACGGATGGGGCTGCAGGTGCTTCATGCTCAGCGAGAGCTTGAGGTTCTGGGGATCTACGTCCAGCACCTGCACCTTGACCCGGTCGCCGATCTGGACCACCTCGTGGGGATCCCGCACCTTATGCCAGGCCAGGTCGGAGATGTGCACCAGCCCGTCGATGCCCACTTCGGGTTCGTCGGGATTGTTTACCCGCACGAACACCCCGAAGTCCGTAATGTTTTTGACGGTGCCCTCCAGCACGTCCCCGGGCTTCAGGTGCCGGAGCCACTCCCGGGCCCGTTCCATCTGCTCTTCCAGCACCTCGCGCCGGGAAACCACGATGTTTTTGCGAGCCTTGTTGATCTTGATGACCTTGACCGGGATGGTGCGGCCCACAAAGGAGGAAATGCTTTTGACCTTTCGCACGTCGATGTGGGAGCCGGGCAGGAAGGCGTCGACGCCAAAGATCTCCACGATCAGGCCGCCCTTCACCTGCCGAACGACCTTGGCCTCCACGGTTTCGTTGTTGTCGTACACGGCCTTGATCTGGTCCCACGCCAGCAGGAAATCGGCCTTTTGCTTGGACACGATGGTGCGGCCGTTGCGGCCCTCCAGGGCCTCCACGTAAACGTAAACCTCGTCGCCTTCCTTGATGTCGGAATTCCGGAACTCGTGGAGGGAGGCCACCCCCTCGCTTTTGCCACCGATGTCAATAAAAACCTCGTTCCCCGTGATTTTGGCGACCCGACCCTTGACGATTTCCCCCTCCTTGGGGATTTGCAGCGATGCTTCCACCAACTTCAAAAAGTCCTGCTCATCACCTCCTTCTGCCTGGGTGTTTTGATGCACGACGGCATCCTGTACCTCTCTTTGTTCGCTCATGTCCAACAAGCCTCCTTGAAACGGGGATTTTGTAGGCTAATTAGATACGCTATGCCCTGGCCGAAGTCAACCCAAGCCGCCGTTTTCACGCGGTTTCCCGGACCGGTGTTCTCTGGGCCAACAGGTGTCGCAATACCCGGAACAGGTGTTCCACCGTGTCGGCCAGGTTGCGGGAGGTTCGGGCCAGGGCCTCCGGCAGGGGATACACCGCCCGCTGGATGCCCAACACCCCCACGCCGTCGGGCAGAACCGGCAACGGGGTGCCCACCGCACCGGCCAGCACCCACACGGGTTTGCCATAGTGGGCCGCATGCTGCAGCACCGCCCAGGGCCCCTTGCCGTACTGGGACTGTTCGTCAAACTTGCCCTCGCCGGTGAGCACCAGGTCGGCTTCCTGGAGCCTGCGGTCAAAGTCCACAAGCCGCAGGAACACCTCGCTGCCGGGTTCCAGCTTGGCGCCCAGCAGGCCGTAAAGGGCGGCGGCGATGCCGCCGGCGGCTCCGCCCCCCGGCACCTGGATGTCGCGGCCGGTGAGTGCTTTGACCAGGTCGCGCAGTCTCTGAAGGCCCTGTTCAAGGGCCTCCACCTGCTCCGGCGTGGCGCCCTTCTGGGGGCCATACACCCGGGCCGCGCCCTCGGGCCCGAGCAGCGGGTTCTTCACGTCCACCAGCACCGTCAGGTCCAGGTCGGGCAGGCCCTGTTCTGGGGGCACGATCCGGTGGAGCCGCACCAGGCCTTCGCCCGTGGGGGGCACGGGGCGACCCTGGGAGTCCAGGAAGCGGAACCCCAGGGCGGTTAGCGCGCCGAGGCCGCCGTCCACGGTGGCCGAGCCTCCCACCCCCAGAAAGATGCGGCGGGCGCCGTGCTCCAGAGCGGCCCGTATCAATTCTCCCGTGCCCAGGGAGGTGGTGCGGTAGGGGTCCCGCTGGTCCGGGGGCACCAGGGCCAGGCCCGAGGCCTGGGCCATTTCCAGGTACGCCTCGCCGCCCGGGAGTTCCAGCCATCGGGCTGTGACCGGTGTGAACACCGGGCCGGTCACGGTTGCCTTGTGAAAACGGGCTCTGGCACCGAGGGCCTGGGCCAGAGCCTCCAGGGTGCCGTCGCCACCGTCGCCGATGGGCACCTGGAGCACCTGGATTTCCGGCCAGGTCCGCTGAATCGCCCGGGCGGCCGCCTC
>WGAB01000263.1 GCA_015489295.1 Caldifarciminota bacterium | reverse complement strand
GTGGTGCCCTGCCCATTGTGTTAAACCTGGAGGCCAGTCTGCACCTGGGCGCCAACCGGGCCGCGGTACTGGCCTATACCAATTCCCTGGACGTCCTGGGGCAACGCCACGGCTACTTCGTCGGATACGCTGCCGTCGCCCTTTACGAGGAGTGAGCATGGCACGGTTTCCGAAGCCCAGCCGGCAAGACAAACAACGGCTCCTGCGCCTGGCCCGCGAAACCGTAGAGGCCGCAGCCCGCGGGCTGGAACCCCCGGTACCGGAAACGCTTTCGGATTACGAACCCTTTGGTGTGTTTGTGACCATTAAACGGAAAACCGGGGAACTGCGAGGCTGTATTGGCACCTTCCGCCGGGCCCCTCTGGAATTGATGGTGCAGGAATCGGCCCTCAGCGCCGCCTTCCAGGATCCCCGGTTTCCCCCGGTGACCGTCGAAGAACTCCCCGATCTGACCTATGAAATTTCCATCCTCTCGCCCCTGGAGCCGGTGTCCTCGGTGGAAGAGATTGAAGTAGGTCGCCACGGGCTCGTGGTGGAACGGGGCTGGCACCGCGGCCTGCTGCTACCCCAGGTGGCCACCGAGTGGCACTGGGACCGGGAAACCTTCTTGGAGCAAACCTGTTTGAAGGCCGGCTTACCCCCGGATTGCTACCGGGATCCGGCCACACGGGTGTTTCGCTTTGAAGCGTTGGTGTTTGGGGAGGAGGAACTGGAGGATGCGCTGGTGTAGGAAACATGTGTGGGTATCGGGAAGGGTACAGGGTGTGTTCTTTCGGCAGTTCACATTGGAAAGGGCCCAAAAACTGGGTGTGGTGGGCTTCGTCCGGAACCTGCCCGACGGTCGGGTAGAAGCGGTCATCGAGGGACCGGAAGAGCAGGTGGACCGCTTGATCGCCTTTATGCGTCAGGGGCCGCCGTCGGCCCGGGTAACCGATGTGGAAGTGCAGGACGAGCCTCCCACCCGGGAGTTCACTGATTTCCGGATCCGCTACGGCTAATCCCTATCCCAGAGGTCCAGAAGCTCCCGGTTGATCCGCGAGATCTCGTCGGGCCGGAGCCGTTTTTCAGGGGATGGCGAATCGCTCCGGCCCGCCCGGCGGATCTCCTGGAAAAACACCGAGGGATCCATCACCTGGGAACCCAAGTGCTTTACGGTGTTCTGCAGAGGACGGTCGCGGGTGACCACCACGATGTCCTGGGGTCGGGCTGATCGGGCGACGTACCGCCGGATGTATTCATCGGCCGTCTCGCCGCGGGTGTACACCACCCCGGCCTCGCCCCGGCTTCCCACACCGTGTTGCCCATCAAACACCACCAGCACCTGGCGGCCCAGGGCCTGGCGCACCTGGCGCACCAGGTTTTCGCGTTCGGCTTCCAGGTTCTCAGGCCGGGGGTTCCGGGCGTAGATCACATTGTAGCCGTCAACGAGGTAAAACCGGGCCATCCCTTTTGTTCCAGCACCTCGTAATAGTAGGATTCCACCTGATCCGCCACCACCCGCCAGGCGTACCGGGTGACGGCCTTCTGACGACCCGCCTCACCCATCCGGCGGGCCATCTCAGGGTTTTTCAGAAGGGCAACGATCTTCTGAGCCAGGTCTTCGGGATCCTCCGGCCGGGCAAAGAGGCCTTCCCGGCCGTCTTCCATTACCTGGCGATATCCGGGAATGTCCGAGGCCACAATCGGCACACCCGAGGCCATCGCTTCCAGCAGCACGATGCCGAAACTTTCGCCGGTGGTGGCCGGCGATACAAACACCTGCGCGGTTCGGTATGCCTTGCTCAGGTCCTCGGGCTTCAGGAACCCCAGGAACACCACCCGATCGGCCACCTCCTCGGGCACCTGGGCGCGGTAAAGGGGCTCCAGGGGGCCTCCACCCACCACCAGCAGCCTGGCCTCAGGCACCTGGCGGACCACCCGGGGCATGGCCCTGAGCAGGGTCTTGAGACCCTTTCGAGGATCGAATCGCCCCACAAACAGGAGGTTTTTCCAGGGCCCCTGATCGTAGGGTGCCAGTCGGGGGCCGTCGGGCCGGAACCGTTCCACATCCACGCCGTTGGGAATGATCCGGTACTCACCCGGAAAGTGCCGGGCCACGGACTGCCGGGCCACCTCAGACACGGCGATCCGGCCGTCCAGCCGCTCAAACACCCGCATCAGGATGGGCTTAAAGAGTTCATAGCCCCGCGAGAAATCGTGGGCGGCATGGAAGGTGCCAAAATTCACGCTCTGGGAGTACAGAATGGAGAGCATGGGCAGGGTCGGCGTCAGGGGCGAGTGGGCGTGCACGATGTGGTAGTTGCCCTCGTCCAGGACCTTTTTGACCCAGCGCGTGATGCGCGGGGAAAAGGTGATCTTGGAAAAGGACTTGTTGATGGGAATCTTGATGCCTCGTCCTACGCGGATCACCCACGGGGGGTCCTGAAAGTCAAAGGTCTTTTCTCGGTACCGTGCCGTAAGAATCTGTACGTTATGGCCTCGGTTCCGGAGTTCCAGGGTCAAATGGTGAATGTGTTCCGAGATTCCCCCGGGGTAGGGGTAGTAGATGTCGGAGGTCATCAGGATGCGCAGAAGCGGTTTCACGAACCTATTTTGTAGGGAATGCCGTCCAACGTCAACGGAACCGGGTGACCCGACCCTAAAATCAAAAGATGGTGGTTTCTGAGACGTCCAGGAGATACCCTGATGCCTCGTACAGTTCCCCGGTTTCGTCCCAAACTTGGAGTTTGTAAAGGTACCGGCCCCGGGGCACCAGTCGGCCGGTCTCGTCGCGGCCGTCCCAGGCCAACCGAAGCGGTGGGGTTCCCCTTCCCTTGAGCCTACGGGTGAGTTCCCCGGACTTCCGGTAGATCTCCAGCACCCAGTGATCCACCGGCGCCTTGGTTTTCACATGGGGATAGATGTAGGTGAGCAGGGAGGGGCTCATCTGGGTCAGGGCCACCTTGTTGGGGTCGGCGTGGACCCATACGCGATAGCCGCCGAAGCGAATGGTGGCGCTGATCCGGTGGGAAAAGGGATACAGGGTAGCGGAGTGGTGGGTATTGGAAAAGGTGTAATCGATGAGGAACTCGCGGCCGCCCCTCCGGATTTTCACACCGAAGCCTGCCGAGAGGTCCATGTAATCGTAGCCAAAGCGGATGCGGAAGAAATCCAGGGGTGTGAGTTCGACGCCCAGATGATAGTGAAGCGAACGGGCGGTGGACTTCACCAGATCGCCCAGGAACCGTACTTTGCTGTAGGGTTTGAACTGGAAACCCGCGCGGAACACCCGGGGGAAAGGCTCCCGTTCACTGGTAAACTTCGGGCTCGGTGGCACCACATTTAAAAGGGCGAGGCCTGTCTGGAACACAGGCGACCATCGGGCCAACATGCCGAGATCCAGGCCAGCCCCGGAGCCCACATAGGAGCCGATCTGGCCATAGTAAAACTTGCCGTTGAGGCCCACAGACACCCGGTCGGTAATTTTCCGGGAGAAGGCGATCAGCCCTCCTAAGAACTGGGGCTGAATCCATTGGGTGTACTCCCCGTTTTCATTGTACCCCGAGATTCCCTGGGGCTTCAGGGCGACCAAGGTGAACCCGAAACCGGTACGGCTTCCTGTGGGATACAGAAAGGATACGCCCCCGTAGCTATGAAGCCAGTTGGGGCTGTTGTAGG
>WGAB01000262.1 GCA_015489295.1 Caldifarciminota bacterium | reverse complement strand
CATTCGTGCCGACTGGACGAGTGCATTGACCGCGGGGCCGAAGCCATCGGCTGGTACGAAAAGCGGGGCAAACGGCACCGGCCGGCCCCCCATCGGGTGCGCGGCGTGGGCATGGTCGCGGCCATGCAGGGCTCAGCCATCCCGGAGATCGACATGGGCAGCGCCTACATGAAGATGAACGACGACGGCTCCTTCAACCTGCATGTGGGCGCCACCGACCTCGGCACCGGCTCCGATACCGTACTCGCCCAGATTGCGGCAGAGGTGCTGGACATCCCGGTGGACCGCATCATCGTGCGGTCGTCGGACACCGACCTGACCCCCTTTGATGTAGGGGCCTATGCCTCGTCCACCACCTACCTTTCGGGCGAAGCCGTGCGCAAGTGCGCCCTGGAGATCCGCCGCCAGATCCTCCAGGTGGCCGCCGAAATGCTCCAGGCCCCGGCCGAACGGCTCTCGGTGGAAGAGGGGCACGCCGTAGACCCGACCACCGGCCAGAAGGTTTCCTACGAGGAGGTGGCCCTGTACAGCCTGTACCAGCGGAACCAGTTCCAGATCCAGGCCACGGCCTCCCACATCGTGCACGAGTCGCCGCCGCCCTTCATCGCCCAGTTCGCCGAGGTGGAAGTGGACCTCCAGACCGGCGAGGTGGCGGTGGTGCACTTCGTGTCGGCCGTGGACTGCGGCACGCCCATCAACCCCCGCCTGGTGGAAGGCCAGGTGGAGGGCGCGGTGCTGGACGGCATCACCCACACCCTGTTCGCCGAGTACCGGTTCGACGACAAGGGGCGCCTCGTGAACCGGAACTTTGAAGACTACAAGATGCCCACCCTCCGCGACCTGCCGAAGATCACCACCATCGTGGTGGACTCCTACGAGGAAACCGGCCCCTTCGGCGCCAAATCGGTGGCGGAAATCGGCATCAACGGCCCGGCGCCGGCCATCGCCAACGCCATCTACGACGCCATCGGCATCCGCTTCTTTGAAATCCCGATTACCCCGGAACAGGTGTTCCGGGCGCTCCGGGCTCGCGACGACCGCGCGGCTTCTTAAAACAGCCCGTGGATCACGCCGTTTTCGTCTAAGTCCACCCTTAGGGCGGCGGGCTCCTTGGGCAAGCCGGGCATGGTCATGATGTCGCCCGTAATGGGGATCACGAACCGGGCGCCGCCAGCCAGCCGCACTTCCCGCACCGTGATCTTGAAGCCAGTGGGCCGCCCCAGTTTCTTGGGGTCATCGGACAGGGAGTACTGGGTTTTGGCGATCACCACCGGTGCGTCGCCGTAGCCCAGTTTCTCGCAGCGCCGGATGGCGCGCTCGGCGGCCGGTGTGTACACCACGCCGTCGGCGCCGTACACCTCCCGGGCCACGGTCTCAATCTTTTCCTTGATGGGCTGGTTCAGGTCGTACAGGGGGTGGTACTCGGCGGGCTGGGTTTCCATGGTTTGCAGCACGGTTTCGGCCAGGGCCACGCCGCCCTCGGAGCCCTTGGCCCAGACCTCGGTGAGGGCGTAGGGCACGCCGGTCTCCTTGAGCAAGCGGTCCAGGGTGGCCAGCTCCTCGTCGGTATCCGTCGGGAACCGGTTGATGGCCACCACCGGCGGCAACCCGAATTTGCGGATGTTCTCAATGTGCTTGAGGAGGTTGGGGAAGCCCCTTTCCACGGCCTCGGCGTTGGGGCTTTGCACCTCTTTCCTGGGCACGCCGCCATGGTACTTCAGGGCCCGGATCGTGGCCACGATGACCACCACATCGGGGTGGAATCCGCCCAGGCGCGACACCACATTCAGAAACTTCTCGGCGCCCAGGTCGGCACCAAAGCCGGCCTCCACCACGGCCACATCCGAGAGTTTCCGGGCCAGCAGGGTGCTCACCATGGAGTTGGTGCCGTGGGCGATGTTGGCAAAGGGCCCGGTGTGGATCAGGGCCGGGGTGTTCTCTAAAGTTTGCACCAGATTGGGCTTGAGGGCGTCGCGGAGCAGGGCGGCCATGGCCCCGTGGGCCCCCAGGTCGCGCGCGTACACCGGCTGTTTGTCATAGGTGAAGCCCACGAGGATGTTGCCCAGGCGATTCTTGAGGTCCACATAGTCGCGGGCCAGGCCCAGGATGGCCATGATCTCCGAGGCCGGCGTGATGTCAAACCCGTCTTCGCGGGGAAAGCCGTTGGCCTTGCCGCCGAGGCCCACCACGATGTGCCGCAGGGCCCGGTCGTTCATGTCCATGGTGCGGCGCCAGAGCACGGTGCGGGCGTCCAGGCCCAGGGTATTGCCCTGGTGCAGGTGGTTGTCGATCATGGCCGACAGCAGGTTGTGGGCGCTGGACACCGCGTGGAAGTCGCCGGTGAAGTGCAGGTTGATGTCCTCCATAGGCACCACCTGCGAGTAGCCGCCGCCGGTGGCACCGCCCTTGACGCCGAAGACCGGGCCCAGCGAGGGCTCCCGCAGGGCCACCACCGAGCGCTTGCCCAGGCGGTTCAGCGCCATGGAAAGGCCGATGGACACCGTGGTTTTCCCCTCGCCCATGGGCGTGGGGTTGATGGCGGTGACCAGCACGAGGTTGCCGTCGGGCTCGGATTCCCGTTCCTTGAGGATCGACAACGGCAGTTTGGCCTTGTAGTGGCCGTACTTCTCGATCACGCCCCCATCTAGGCCGAGTTTTTGGGCGATCTCTTCAATGGGCCGGAGTTCGGCCTGCTGGGCGATTTCAATGTCCGAAAGCATCTTAAGCCTCCCGGTTGAGGGTTTGAAGTTTGGCTGCCTCTACGGTGTTCTTCATCAGCATGGCCACGGTCATGGGGCCGACGCCGCCGGGCACGGGCGTGATTACGGAAGCCTTTTCCACCACCTCATCAAACTCCACATCGCCCTTCAGGGAGCCGTCGGGCATCCGGTTGACCCCCACATCGATCACCACGGCCCCCTCCTTGACCATATCGCCCTTGATGAGCCCGGCCCGCCCGGCCGCCACCACCAGCACATCGGCCCGGCGGGTGTGGAACGCCAGGTCGCGGGTGCGGGAGTGCACGGTGGTTACGGTGGCGTGTTCGGCCAGGAGCATCAGCCCCATGGGCTTGCCCACGATCACGCTGCGGCCCACCACCACCGCCTCCTTACCCTTGAGATCCACCCCGGCCTCGTACAGGATGCGCATCACGCCCCGCGGTGTGCAGGGCAGGTACCGGGGATAGCCGGCCACCAGGCGGCCGAGGTTTTCGGGGTGGAACCCGTCCACATCCTTGATGGGGTTGATGGAAAGGATGATGTCGCGCTCGTTGATATGGTCGGGCAGCGGCAGTTGCACCAGGATGCCGTGCACCTTGGGGTCGGTGTTGAGTTTCTGGAGCAAAGCGAGGAGTTCCTGTTGCGAGGTTTCGGCGGGGAGCCGGTAGGTGTGGGATTCGATGCCGACCTTTTTAGCGGAGCGTTCCTTGTTGCGCACGTAAACCTGGGAAGCGGGATCGTCGCCCACGAGGATCACGGCGAGATAGGGCTGGATCCCCCGGGCCTTTAACGCCTCCACTTCCTCCTTGACCTCCTGCCGCACGCGGGCGGCCAGTTCCTTCCCGCTAAAAACCAAAGCACCCATGATGGCTTAGTGTACAGGATTGGGCAAAGATGGGGAACCGTGGGACGCCCGGAATGCGGGGGATGGGCAAAAGAAAGCCGATTCTGGGAATGACGGGAGGGGGGTGAAGAAAAAATTTGGGGCGGCCGCGCGAAGCGCAGCCGCCCAAAGCCAAAACCCAACGTTTTCCAGCTTTACCGCACCAGCAGCACCTTGCGGACGGCGCGGTATTCGGGGGTGACCAGACGGTAGAAGTACAGGCCGGAGCTGAGTTTGCGGCCGTGGTCGTCGGTGCCGTTCCAGGTGACCGTGTGGTACCCGGCGGGCAGGCTCGCGTTTACCAGAGTACGCA
>WGAB01000261.1 GCA_015489295.1 Caldifarciminota bacterium | reverse complement strand
TCAGGTTCACGGCTCCCGCGGGCCGAAGAGGGCGCGGCCCAGGCGCACCTCGGTGGCGCCCTCCAGCACGGCGTACTCAAAGTCTTCGGACATGCCCATGGAGAGCACGGGCAGCGCCATGCCCAGGCGCCGGCTCAGGAGGTCGCGGAGTTCCCGAAGGCGGGCGAAGGCCCGGCGCGAGCGCGCCTCCTCGGGCGGATAGGGCCCCAGGGTCATCAGTCCCCGGAGTTCCAGGTGGGGCGCCTGGCTCAGCACGAACTCAGCGAGTTGCAGCAGGGCATCGGGCTCCGGGGGTAGCCCGTACTTGCTGGGCTCCCCGGAGGTGTTCACCTCCAGGAGCACCGGCATCCGTCGGTCCATCCGGGCCAGGCGTTTTTCCAGTTCGCGGGCGAGTTCCTGCCGGTCCAGGGATTCCACCAGGTGAAAGAGCCGCACGGCGTGCCGCACCTTGTTGGTTTGCAGATGGCCGATCATGTGCCAGGTGAGGTCCAGGTCGGCCAGTTGGGGGATTTTGTCGCGGGCTTCCTGCACCCGGTTTTCCCCGAAGAGCCGGAGCCCGAGGGCCGCTGCCTCGCGGATCCGTTTCGGCGGCACCCCCTTGGTGGCCCCCAGGATCGCCACCTCTTCGGGGCGCCGGCCGGCCCGCTCGGCGGCCCGGGCGATGCGTTCCCGAACGATCCGGAGATTCTCGGGGAGATGGGGCGACCACATGCCCCGATTGTACAGGGAATCCTGGGAAACGACGATCCAGCGGCGGTTGGCGGCTACCGGGCCAGCCTGTACCCTATGGGCCATGATGGAACCCAAACTCAGGGGATTGGTTGCCATTGTCACCGGTGCATCCAGGGGCATCGGCCGGGCCGTGGCCCTGGAACTCGGACGCCAGGGCGCCGATGTGGTGGTGCATTACCACCGGAGGGAAGCCGAGGCCCGGTCCGTGGCCCGCGAACTGGAACAGATGGGCCGACGCAGCGCGGTGGTTCAGGCCGATCTCCGCGAGTACGAAGGCTGCCGACGGGTGGTGCGCACGGCTCTGGAAACCTTCGGCAAGGTGGACATTCTGGTGAACAACGCCGGCGTATCCCAGCACCGCGACTTCTTTGAGATCACGCCGGAGGAGTGGGACGACATGCTCCGGGCCAACCTGAGCCATGTGTTCTTCATGAGCCAGATGGCGGCCCGCGACATGGCCCGGCGGGGCTTCGGCCGCATCATCCACATCGGCTCCCTCCGGGCGCGCATCGGAAGCCCCCACGGCGCCCACTACGCCGCCGCCAAGAGCGGCATCCTGGGCCTGGCCCGTTCCATGGCCCTGGTGCTCGGCCCCCTGGGCATCACGGTGAACACCGTGGCCCCGGGCTATACCCGCACCGACATGACCCGCAAAACCCTGGAGGAACGGGAAGAGGAAATCCGGGCCACGATCCCGGTGCGCCGCGTGGCCGAGCCCGAAGACATCGCCCGGGTGGTGGCCTTCCTGGCCTGGCCCGAGAACCAGAACATCCACGGCGCCATCGTGGATGTCAACGGCGGCCTGTACCTGCCCGCATAGCCGTGGAGATCCTCAACGACCTGCCGGACGACCGGTTCCTGGAACTGGATGCCTTCCTCAGCATCCTGAGCATCTACGAAGACCGAACCCGGACCCGCCGCCTGCAGCGGGGGCTGCGGCCCCTGCTCCGCCCCGACCTCGTGGTGCTGGAGGCCGGAGCCGGCCTGGGCCACATGACCGCCTACCTCGCCCGCCGGGTGCAACGGGTGTATGCCGTGGAGGAAAACGCGCCGGCCTGCCGCTATCTCCGGCACCGGTTCCGGCGGCACCCGAAGGTGCAGGTGCTCTGCGGCCCGGTGGAAACCGTGGAGCCGCCGGAACCCATTGACCTCGTGTTCCAGGAACTCTACGGCCCCCTGCTCTACGACGAATCGCTGGCCGCCCTGGAACGCCTGCGGTTCCGGCCCCGGGCGGTGTTTCCCGACGGCGGCGCCCTGGAGTACGGGCTGCTGGATTCCCGCCGCCTCAAGGATCCGGTGGCCCGGCCCGACATCCTGCCGCTTCTCGAGGGCGCGCTCGTGGCCGATCTCGTGCCCGAGGTGCCCCGGTTCCGGCCCCTGGGCACCCTGTGC
>WGAB01000260.1 GCA_015489295.1 Caldifarciminota bacterium | reverse complement strand
TCCGCAACAATCCAGACACCACCCAGTGGCACAACCTGGAAGGGGCCATGAACCTGGTGGGCTGGGTGGTGCCGCCCGGGCACCGGCTCCAGCTCCGCTGGGTCACCGTCAACCTGGCCCCCGCCGACACCTTCCTGTGGTCCATTCCCTCCTGGGCCGATGGCCGCCACACCCTGGCACTGGACCCCGCGCATCCGGCCGTGTTGCGTTTGCCCCTGTTGCATCCCTATGGGGTCGGAGAAACCCCGATCCGTACGGAACTCCGGGTATGGCCGGTGCCGGCGCGGGGGTGGGTGTTCCTCTCGGCGGCGCATCCGTTGCCCTCCTTTGTGGAACTTTACGGCCCCGCAGGCCGGCGCCTGCGCCGCCTTCCGCTGCAGCCCGCCGCCCAACCAGGCGCAGCCCTGCTTCCGTTGCCCCGGCTGCCTTCGGGCGTGTACTTCGTGAAGCTCCCGGGGAAAGCAGAAACGCAGAAGATCGTGATTGTGGGGAAGCCGTGAGGGTGGACTACAGGACCAGCCGGCCCACCTGATACACCAGCACGGCCAGGAAATAGCCCAGGGAGAAGGTCATGGCCACCTCCACGGCGGCCCATTTCCAGGAACCGGTTTCCTGTTTAATGACGGCCACCGTGGCGATGCAGGGCACATAGATCAGGGTCATCACCAGGAACGCATAGGCCGAAAGCGGCGTAAAGTACTGGCCCAGGGCGTGCTGCAGCCCCTCCACACTACCACCCGCCAGCAGCGTTCCCAGGGTGCCCACCACGAGTTCCTTGGCCATCACCCCGGTGAGCAGAGCGATGGCGGCCTCGGCGAAGCCGAACCCAGCAGGTTTGAGAAGGGGCGCCAGCATCCGGCCAATCCAGCCCAGCACCGACCGGGGCCCGGCGTACTCCACGCCGGGCGGCAACGAGGCCAGCGCCCACAGCACCACAGAGGCCACCAGGATGATGGTGCCCGCGTTCTTGACGAACACCCGCCCCCGCATCCACATGTACAGCAGGATGTTCCGCAGATAGGGCATGCGGTAGGGCGGCAGTTCCATGACAAAGGACTCCGGCTCCCGCTGATGGAACATGACCCGCTGCAGCACCTTGATCAAAATCAGAGCGAGGGCGATCCCCAGGAAGTAGAGCGACAGCACCACCAGGGGTTCCTGGCCCGGGAAGAACACCGAGGCAAACAGGACATACACCGGCAACCGGGCGCTGCAGGACATGAGGGGAATCACCAGGATGGTGATCAGGCGGTCCTTTTCGCTTTCCAGGGTTCGGGTAGCCATGATGGCGGGCACATTACACCCGAAGCCCAGCACCATGGGGATGAAGGACTTGCCCGAGATTCCCAGGGCGTGCATAAACCGGTCCATCACGAAGGCCACCCGGGCCATGTAGCCGGTGTTCTCAAAGAAGGCGATGAAGCCGAAGAGCAGGAAGATGGGGGGCACAAAGGTCAGCACCGACGCCACCCCTGAGAGCACGCCGTCCAGGAGCAGCGAGGTGAGCCAGGCCGGCACCGGGGTCCCGGCCAGAAGGTCCCGAAGGAACTGGGCCAGAAGGTCAAACCCTTGGGCGATGAGGTCCACCAGCGGCGCCGACAACTGGAAGGTGGCTTCAAAGGTCAGGGCCATCACCACGGCGAACAGCGGCAGCCCGAACCAGGGGCTGAGCAGCACCCGGTCCACCTTCTGGGTGAACACCAGGCGTTTTCGGAGCGTGGCCCTGCGGCGGACCACCCGCTGCACCAGGCCGTGCAGCAGGGCGTAGGCCTGTTCCACCAGGTACACCTCCAGGTCGGCTCCCAGGTGGTGGCGCAGCTGGGGCAGGGTTTCGTTGAGCACCCGGCGGATTTGGGGATACACCGGATCCTTCTGCACCAGGGCCAGGGCCCAGGGGTCCTCCACGAGCAGGCGCTGGGCAAGCCAGGCCAGGGGAACCTCTCGGGCCAGAGGGGATTCCTGGAGCAGACGCACCAGCCTCCTTTGGGCCTCTTCAAACCGGGGATCCACCGGGATCCGCGGCTCGGGCGGCACCCGTCCCACGGTTTCCAGCAGCCGCTCCTTGAGCTGGCGGATGCCCCGGCCCTTCACCGCCACGATGGGCACCACCGGCACCCCCAGAAAACGCTCCAGTTCGGCGATATTGATCTCCAGGCCCTCCTGTTCGGCCTGGTCCATCATGTTGAGGGCCACGATGGTGGGCACCCGCAACTGCAGGATCTGGAGCACCAGCAGCAGGCCCTGGGTAAGGTTGGTGGCGTCCACCACCACGATCACAGCATCGGGATGCTCATGCAGCAGGTAATCGCGGGCGATCTGTTCGTCGGTGGTATAGGCGCTGAGGCCGTACACCCCGGGCAGGTCCACCACCTGCACCCGAAAGTCCTGGACCGTGAACACCCCCTCCTTCTTTTCCACAGTGACCCCGGGCCAGTTGCCGGTTTCCTGGTGGGTGCCGGTCAGGGTGTTGAACAGGGTGGTTTTGCCGGAGTTGGGGGTTCCGGCGATGGCCACGCGAAGCACCCGCAACTGCTGGCTTCTGCCCTTAGGAATGGGTTTCATCGGGTTGTACCAGGATCTTGCGGGCCATCCCGGTGCCCACGCCGATGCGCGTGCCTCCCCGGTTAATGACCACCGGCCCGTGGGCCTCCCGGAGTTCCACCACCACCACGGTGCCGGGGAACAGGCCCATATGGGCCAGGCGGTTGCGCAGGCCCCGGCCTCCCACGATCTCCACAATCCGCACGGGGCGGCCGATGGGAGCCAGCGCCAGGGGTTTCAGGTCTGTAAAAACGGTGGTTTTTCGCATGATGGTTTCAAAGAATGCAAGTATTTCGGTCAATTATCCACGCATTGGTCCGCTACTGCAACCCACCGGGTGCCGGCGTCGGCCCCGCTTCCCTTTCCAGGGTGTCCAGGGTCGCGGTCAGTGGACCCAGCGAAACCTGGAAACCAATGGGCGTACCGGGTTCTACCATCTCGCCCCCGGGCGGATCGGTCTGGATCACCCGGTACCGGGGCACGCTGTCGGAAAACACATAGGCCACATCGCCGATCTGGAAACCATCGCGGACCAGGATCTCGGAGGCCACCTCAAACTCCAGGCCGGTCACATCGGGCACCGGCACCAGCTGGTGCCCCCGCGAGAGGGTGAGGTCGATCACCCGGCCTCGTTTCACCCGCATACCGGGCGCAGGCGACGCCTCCACCACCGTGCCCTCCGGCGCATCGCTGTACACCGTGGCCACCACCCGGTAACTGAGTCCGTGGGCCTTTAAAGAATCCAGGGCCTCCTCCGAGGGAAGCCCCACGATGGCCGGCACCTCCACCTCAGGGGTATGCACCAGGGCCGGCAGGATTCCCCGAATCACCAGCACCAGGGCCAGCAGAGAAAGCAGGAGAAAGGTGCCCAGGGCCACCCCCAGGGCCAGGAGCCATCCGGCCCACGGCACGCCGCGGAGCCGTTCACGCAGGCGAGCGAAGGACCACTTCATGGGTTTGGGGTCCGTAGGATACCAGCCGCACAGGAACCCCCAGATGGGCCTCCAGAAACCCGAGGTACGCTTCCAGTTGCGGGTGCAGGGTGTTCCGGTCCACGAGGGGCGTGGGCCAGGCCGGCAGTTCCTCGTACACGGGTTCGGCCTGTTCCAGGTCTTCCAGCGTCGCCGGGAACCAGCGGGTTTCGGCTCCCTTCAGGCGATACGCCGTGGCCACCCGGACCTCGGGAAAACCGGAAAGCACATCCACCTTGGTTATCGCCAGTTCGGTGACGCCGTTGATCCAGGCGGTATAACGCAGGGCCACAAGGTCCAGCCAGCCGCAGCGCCGCGGCCGGCCCGTGGTAGCTCCGTATTCGCCCCCCAGTTCCCGAAGCCTCTGCCCGGTTTCATCGTGCAGTTCCGTAGGAAACGGCCCCCGCCCCATCCGGGTGGTATAGGCCTTGGTCACGCCTACAATGCGGTGCAGCCGTTGAGGCGGCAACCCCAGGCCCGCCAGGGCACCCCCCACCACCGTGTGCGAGGAGGTCACATAGGGATAGGTGCCCAGGAAGATGTCCAGCAGGCTCCCCTGGGCGCCCTCCAGCAGGATGGCGCGGTCCTGGCGATCCCACTCCCGCAACAGGGTCAGCGTATCGGTGATCATGGGGCGGAACCGTTCTGCCCAGGTGGTCAGGAGGTCCATCATGTCCTGGATCTGGAACGGGGGTTTGCCGTACCGGGCGGCCAGCACCTGGTTGTTCCACTCCAGGCTCTTTTTGAGTTTGCGGTACAGGGTGTCGGGGTGCAGCAGGTCGCCGGCCCGCAGGCCGAACCGGGCGTAGAGGTCGCGGTAGGTGGGGCCGATTCCGCGGCGCGTGCTGCCGATGCCGCCCCGGAGTTCCTCCTCCCAGCCGTCCTCGGCTCGGTGATAGGGCATTACCAGGTGGGCCCGGGCATCAATCCAGAGGCGTCCCTCCAGCGGCCGACCCATCCGGCTCAGGGCCTCCACCTCCTGGGCCAGCACCTCCAGGTCCACCACCACGCCCGGCCCGAGCACGCCGACCTTTTCGGGGTGGTGCAACCCCGAGGGCACCAGATGGAACACATGCTCCTGCCCCTCAATAAAAACGGTGTGGCCGGCGTTGGCGCCGCCCTGAAACCGGACGATGATCTCGTGGTCGCGGGCCAGCAGGGCCACGAGTTTGCCCTTGCCTTCATCGCCCCACTGGAGCCCCAGAATGACAGTGTTCACGGCGTTATTTTAAGGGAACGCGCTGGGCCGGCGGCGTCGGATGACGCCGCCGGCCCAGCGCACCTAAGGAAATCGGCTCAGAAGAACTTGTAGGTCAGGCCCAGGGCCAGGTTCTCACGGATCTGGGCCCGGTCAATGATGTCCTTGTCGTACAGCAGTTCTGCATACACACTGAGCTGCACAAACCTGGCCAGCGACACACTCAGGGTGTGTTTCCAGTCCACATCCGGCGCCTTCCAGCGGTCGTCGGCGAGGTCGGCCTGGGAGTTGTACAGGGCTTTGAATACCCGCAGTTCGCTTTCATACTGGATCCGCTCAGAGATCACCCGTTTGCCCCAGAGTACGGTCTCCAGGCCGCCTTCCACCGGCGTTGCGGCATCGGGGGCCCGATCCGTTACCTCCCGGAAAGCCACACCCAGCCGGCCGTTCATTTCGGCCGTTTCGGTTTTGACAAAGGTGCGGGCCAGGCCAGCGCCCTCGGTCCAGGTGATGGGGTTCAGGTACAGGCTGTGGGTTTCATCCCGGAACTGGCTCAGAAGCCGAAACGACAGGTAGGGGTCCACCAGCCAGCCCAGGGTAAACCGGAGCACCGACTCGTTGTCCACCAGGTCTGAGGACTTCTGGGGCGGGCTCCACTTGTCGGTGGCTGGATCCTGCTGGTAGGTTTGCCCGTACTGCAACTTCGTGGTGTTGGTGAACAGCACCCGGTCGGACAACGGCCGCTCGGCGAGGGCGTTGAGTACGGCGGTCCAGGTGACCGAACTCACCTCGGTTCCGCTCCAGGCTTCATTGTAGTAGTTTTGCGTGATCTGCAGACCGGCGTCCACCGAGAGGTTCCAGCCGGTGAGCACGAAAACCAGTACACTCCACATCATTGTTGTGCCTCCTTGCCAACAGGGGTGGAATCCGCATTGAATTGCAGAATGGGCAAGAGTATAATGGCAACCCACTTTCCTCGGGAGGCATCAACCTTGAAAAACACCCAGGCACAGCGTTTGTTCACCTCGGAATCCGTTACCGAAGGGCATCCCGACAAGATTTGTGATCAGGTGTCGGATGCCATCCTGGATGCAGTGCTGGCCGACGACCCCCAGGGCCGCGTGGCCGTGGAGGCCCTCACCACCCGGGGGCTCGTAATCGTGGCCGGCGAGATGAGCACCCGCACCTATGTGGACATCCCCGAAGTGGTGCGCGAGGTGGTGCGCGAGGTGGGCTACACCCGGCCGGAATACGGCTTTGAGTAC
>WGAB01000259.1 GCA_015489295.1 Caldifarciminota bacterium | reverse complement strand
GCCCAGATGGGCCTGCAAACGCAGGCTGGTCCCCTGGCTTTGCAACTCAGGGGCTTCCTCTGGATCGGAAACCCGACGGTGGAGGCCTCCTCGCCCCGGATTGAGGCCTTTGACCTGGATCTCAAGGGCATGGCCGTGGCGATGGGCTGGGATTTTCGCACCGGCGTGGTCACGTACCGGGGGGTGTTCACCAGCCAGGAGAGCCGGCACTATCTGGTACTGGGGGCGCGGCTCCCGGGGCGGCTTCGGCTGGAAGTGGGCCTGAACCCCGGCGGTTTGGGGCCCGTGACCTTTACCTGGGCCCCGCGGGGCCGCAGAGTTTACCTGGACCTCGGCGTGCTCTTTTCCCGGGCCCACCTCCTGGGGACTCCCCTCCCCGTCCTGCCCCTGGTGGATGCAGGCGTAATGTTCTGATGCCCCCACGCCTTCAGGAGATCCTGGCGCGGTCGGTGGTGCACCGGAGCCGGATTCCCGGCATTGATTTCGTGATCAATCCCTACAGCGGCTGCGCCTTCGGTTGCCGGTACTGCTACGCCGACTTCACACGCCGGTTCCACAAGGGGCCGGAAGCCTGGGGGCAGTATGTGGATGTTCGGGTCAACGCCCCCGACCGCGTGTACCGCGAACTGCGGCGGGTGCCGACGGGCAGCCGGATCCTGTTGAGCTCGGTAACCGATCCGTACCAGCCGGTGGAACGCCGGTACCGGCTCACCCGTCGGATCCTGGAGATCCTGCTCCAGCGGCCCGATCTCAAGGTCTCCCTGCTTACCCGCTCGCCCCTGGTGATGCGGGATACCGACCTTTTCCGCCGGTTTGGCACCCGGCTGGAGGTGGGCCTGAGCATTCCCACGAACCGCGAAGCGGTGCGGCGAATCTTTGAGCCCCGGTCGCCGGCCCTGGACCGGCGGTTTCAGGCACTGGCCCACCTGCACCAGGCCGGCATCCGCACCTACGCCTTCCTGGGCCCGCTCTTGCCCTGCGATCCTGAGGTTCTGGGCCGCCGGGTGGCGCCCTTCGCCGACGAGGTGCTGATAGACGGCCTGCACTACCCCTGGAAGGTGCGGGCGCTGCTGGAACAGCACGGCTTTGGGTACATTCTGGCCCCCGCCTGGTACCACCGGGCCGTTGTGGTGCTCCAGAACATCCTTGGAGAGCGGGTGCAGGTGGTGGGCGCGCCCTCGCCCCTCCGGCGGCGCTAATGCCCTGAGCCATATACTTAAAGGCGGTTCGTCACCCAGCCAAAAAGGAGGTTTATGATGCGAAGGTTTATCCTGTGGGGGATGGGGCTTATGGTGTGGCTCCCCTCTCTGCTCCTCGCCGATACCCTGACCCTCACCATCCACGAAATCCAGGGGCAGGCGGATGCGAGCCCCTACGTGGATGACACCGTGCGCACCCACGGCATTATCACGGCGGTTTACAACAACTACGGCTACACGATCCAGGAGCGTGCCAGCGGTCCCTGGAGCGGCATCCTGGTGTACACCGCCAGCACCAGCTTCGACAACACCCTGGATGTAGGCGATAGCGTGGAGGTTGTGGGGGTTGTGAAAGAGTACTTCAGCATGACCGAGATCTACGCCCGCGGGGTGGGATATCTGCAGAAGCTGGGCACCGTTTCGCCTTTGCCACCTGAAACCCTGGCCACCGACTCGGTGAACCTGGAAAAGTGGGAAGGGGTGTATGTGCTGGTGGACTCGGCCGTGTGCACCGATCCCAATCTGGGTTACGGCGAGTGGGAGATTGACGACGGCACCGGCCCCTGCCGGGTGGACGACATCGGCGTGGCCTACACCCCGGAGGCCGGCGCCATGTACCAGGTGATCGGCCCGGTGTTCTACACCTACGGCAACTACAAACTGGAACCCCAGGACTCCGCCCACATCGTGTTCCTGGGATACCCCCAGGATCCGCCGCCCTACATCAGCGCGGTGAGCCATTCGCCGGTGCAGCCCACGCCCAGCGACATTGTGCTCGTGCAGGCCACGATCACCGACAACAGCGCCGTGGTGGACGACAGCCTGTTCTACGCCCTCGGTCTTGGCTACATTGCGATGCCCCACGACAGCGTGGTGGGCGACGTTTACTACTACCACATCCCGCCCCAGGCGGACGGTACCACGGTGCAGTATTTCGTCTGGGCCATGGACGACTCCGGCCAGGTTGCGGTGTCCGACACCTTCAGTTACACCGTGGTTACCCCGACCTCGGGCGCGAAGATCAACGAGGTCTTTTACGACGCCACCTCTGGCCAGGGTGCCGAACCCTACGCCGAATGGATCGAACTGTACAACTCTTCGGCTTCGGATATCGATCTTTCGGGCTGGATGATCGCCGACGACCCCGATCCCTACGGCACCAGCGAGGGACGGTTCACCTTTCCCTCGGGTACGGTGCTTCCTGCCGGGGGCTTCCTGGTGCTGGCCTACAATGCCGACACCTTTGCCACCTACTGGGACACCACGGGCATTACGGTGATCGCCTACGGCGACAGTGCCCAGTACCTGAGCCTGGCGAATTCGGGCGACGATATCCATTTGTTTGATGCCTCCCGGGCCGAGGTGGACGCCATGTGGTACGGCAACGGCGGCGACATGGGGTCCACCGGCGCGGCGCCGGATGTTTCCCCCGGCCACAGCCTGGCACGGTACCCCGACGGCCAGGACACCAACGATCCTTCGGCCGATTTCCAGGATTCCTCCGTGCCCACGCCCGGGCATCCGAACCAGGTAGGCCCCTTGTGCGGTGATGCCAACAACGACGGCGTAGTGGATGTCGCCGACCTGGACCTCCTGGCCCGGTACCTGTGGCTGGGCGGTACCGATCCCGGGTCCCAGATGGATGTCAACGGCGACGGCACGGTGAACAGCGAGGATGTGGTGTACCTGTCGGCCTACCTGTTCCACGGGGGCCCGGCTCCGAACTGTCCGTAATCAAGGAGGCCCATCATGAGGAAAACCCCTGTTCTTGCGGCCCTGGCCGCTCTGTGGGGTGTGGCCCTGTGGGCCCACCCCATCACCCTGGATGGCCTGGCCAACGACTGGACCGGCACGCCACCGGTCTTTGCCAACACCTTCAAAATCGATAGCGCCGCAGGCGAGGCCATCTGGCGGGACGCCGCCGACGACGACCTGGGCGACGGCGACTACACCTATCCCCTGGGCATTGAAGGGGTGCCCTTCCTGGGCACCGAGGCCGATCTCGTGGAGTTCCGGGTCACCGACAACCCGGACAGCGGCTACCTGTACTTCCTGATTCGCCTCCAGGACTTTGATGTGCAGTGGAAGCCCATCGTGGTGCTGACCCTGGACCTGGACCACACCTGGGGGTCCGGCCAGATCTGGCTGGCCCAGAACGCCGATTACTGGGTGGACTCGCTGGTGTTCTGGGAGTACACCGTGGTGGTGTGGGACGGCTGGGTCAAGGTCATGGATTCCGGCTGGAACGATCTCACCGACTCCCTGTGCGGCGCCGTGTTCAACGCCGATAGCGATGTCATTGAGGTGCGGGTGCATGTCAACGAGAACTGGGCCCTGCCCCCCTGGGAAATGGGCGGCGCCTACTACGGCCTGGCCGTGGGGCTCCAGGACTTCGGGAACTTCCGGGAAGTGGATTCCGTGGCCAGCGACTGGCACGGCGGTGGCGGCGTTGGTGAGGGCGAAGGCGGCATCGACTGGGTGGACCCTGACGTCTACGACCTGGGGTTCGCCACCGACCAGGTGAACGACCTCAACACCTATGTGTACGACACCGCCAACGGCTTCTGGCAGCCGGCCGTGCTCCGCGCCACCTCCACCCGGTACATTCCCCATCCGGTGCCCCAGGTGGGCCCGGCCTGCACCTGTGGCGACCTGAACAACGACGGCACCGTGGATCCGATGGATCTTGTGTTCATGACCGCCTACTTCTTCCAGGGTGGCCCGGCGCCCCAGTACCCCGAGTGTGCCGATGTGGACGGCAGCGGCGCCTTTGACAAGGCCGACATCGCGTACCTGGCCGATTACCTGTTTTTAAACGGGCCTGCGCCCAGTTGTCCGTAGGGCCACAAATCCCCTGAGAAAAGGACTTAAGAAGGGGGCTTAAAAAGCCCCCTTCTTTTTGCTCAAGCCTGGAGAGAGCAAATCCGGGCGGGGCCGTTCTCTCTTTGCCTGCCGGTCGGCAGGCAGGGCTATTCCTAAAACCGGCGGGGGCCGCGGCGTTGCCGCGGCCCCCGCCGAAAATCCTTTGGCGCGTTCCGGCTTAGTGGGCAACCACCATGCGGGCCGTCCGGGTGCCGTCCGGGGTGTGCAGCCGCACGACATACACGCCGCTGGCCAGGCTGGCGGCGTTCACCGTGAGGCTGTGGGTCCCCGGCTCCAGCTTGCCCTGGAACACCCGGGCCACCCGGCGACCGCTCACATCAAACACCTCGGCGGTCACCCGCCCGCGGGTCCGCAGGTTGAAGGACAGGCGTGCCTCATTCTTCACCACGGTAGGCTGCAGGTGGAGCTTCACCACGTCGCTGGGCCGGACGGTCCACTCCTCCACGCTCACATCGTTGAACTCGAGCACGTTCAGCAGGCCGGTTTCCACGGTCATGAGCGGATAGTCCCAGTTGTCGGTGTTCTCAAAGGCGCAGAACACCACTTCCTTGTTGCCGTCGTCGTCCAGGTCGTTCCCGAGGGCAATGGCCACCGAGGGGTGGAGCCAGTAGTGCACCCACACGGGGTTGCCCAGCGTGTCGACAAACTGCACGCTGTCCTGCCAGAAGTCTTCGGGACCCATCAGGGTATAGGCGGTGTAGGAGGCCGGATCGCCGAGATCGGTGCCGGTGAACTCCAGGTCCATCACGCGGCGGTGGTCGTCGGTGAAGTAGATGTCGGCGCCATCGGTGCCCGGACCGTGATCCTGGTCACCCACCCGCAGGCCCAGCAGGGAGTACATGGC
>WGAB01000258.1 GCA_015489295.1 Caldifarciminota bacterium | reverse complement strand
GCCCCCCTTCGGAGGTATTGCTGCTCCTGTACTCTACAACCCGATCGCGGGCTACAACACCGGCGTGGCCTACAGCAACACGACCTATAATACCTTTGCCATGAGCCATGAGCTCTCTGGCGACACCGTGGGCACCACCCGGGCGACCCAAACCGCCGCCGATCTCGTGGAGTGGATCATGAACTTCCTGGTTGGCCCCACCCTGCAGGTCCACGATCTTTCCATGGAAGCCATTCTGCAACCCGAGTGCGCCACCCTGAGCCCCAACACCTCGTATCCGGTGCAGGTTGTGGTGAAAAACACCGGTGCCTTCACCGAAAACAGCTACGCGGTCCGAGTGTGGGTCACCGACACCACCGGCACCGCGACCTTCTACAACTGGGTTCAGGGAGTCTCCGATCCGCTGGCTCCGGGAGAGGTCGATACCATCAGCCTCGCCAACTGGACCACCCCCTCCTCTCCGGAGGACATGGTGATGTACGCGTGGGTGGACCTCTCGGGCGATGAGATCCCCTTCAACGATACCGTGCGGGCGTTCTACTTCACCTACCATCACCACGGTGCATACGCCTGCAACACTTTTGGACCCTTTAACTTGTCCGGCCTCTACTTCCTAGCGGATATGGCCTATGACCCCATCCGGCAGGTGATGTATGTGGTGGACGTCGACGACGCCGATCAGGGCATTCTGGTCCTGGACGCCGATCCCTCTTCTTCCACCTACGGCGACAGCATCGGCTACATCCCGAACCCCGGATGGACCGCCACCCAGCGGGGTATCGCCTACGACCCGCTGAACGACTACATCCTGATCGGTGGCTGGAACGACGGTACCGTCCATGTGGTGGATGCCAGCACCTACACCCTGATTTCCGCCTGGAATGTGGGCCTCAGCATCTCCGGCCTGGCCTGGGACGACGATCAGAACCTGCTCTGGATCATCACCAACAGCTACCCCGACAAACTCTACCTGGCCGATCCCTACAGCCTGACCCTCCTGGACAGCGTTGCGGTGAGCTGGGGCGGGTTCTCGGACGGCTATAGCGGCGCAGGCCTCGCCTACCTGGGTTCCGGCCAGCTCCTGGCCGTGAACCAGGACGCCTTTACTCTGGAGGTGCTCCGCGGCTGCACCGGCGCATCCGTCCTGGCGAACCCTGTTGTCGGTCCGTTCTCCGGCGCCTGGGGTGTTGGGTACCTTGACGGCACGGAGACCGCCTGGATCACCGATCCCTTCGGGGACATCCACAAGATTTACGAGGTGTGGGCGATCCCGCCGGCAGCGCCCGGCGATGTGAACGGCGACGGTCAGATCACTCCTGCCGACCTCGCAGCCCTCACCAGCTACCTGTACCAGGGTGGCGCGACTCCTGAAGGCAACGCTGATGCCAACGAAGACAGCGTGGTGGATGCACAGGATCTCCAGGTGATCTCCGACTACCTCTTCTACAACGGCCCGGTTCCCGGCTGCGGGTTTGGTCGCGCTCTCCACGGCCACCCTCCTAAGCGTCGGTAAGTACCGTCCTGTCGAAAAACCGCGGGGGAGGCTTTGCCTCCCCCGCTTCTTTTTTGGCAGGCATACAATAAAGGCCGAACCCAACAGGCAAGGAGGTTTTCATGATCTTTACATCTTGGTTGCTGGTGGTCCTCGCTGGAACCCCCCTGATTCCTCCCGCGGCTCCCCGAACCCTTTCTCCAATCCACGGTGCCGTCGCCGTTCCCCGGCCTTTTCTGGCTCCTTGGAGCCCCAACATCAACCTGGTGACGCAGCCCGAAAGCCAGTCCCAGAACGAAACCTCGGTCAGCCAGAGCGGCTTTCGGCTGGTGGCCGCCTGGAACGACTATCGGGGCGCCCACGGGGTTACCGTCGGTGTCGCCTATTCCCGCACCGCGGGGACTTCCTGGAGCCCCGATGCCTTTCCTCTGGAGGACTCTTCCTTTCCCGAAGAGGGGGACCCGTCGGTGGCCTTTGGCGGAGGCGATACCGTGTACCTGGTGGGCATCGCCTTCGACCGGGAAGAGGGCAGGAGCGACATCGTGATGAGCCGCTCCTTTGACGGCGGCCGTACCTGGGGTCTGGTGGAAAACCTAACCAATACCCCCGCTGAGTTCGACGATAAATGCTGGATCTCGGCCTACCACGATACCCTCTTCGTGGTGTACGCTTCCTTTGGCTATCCCTGGGGCATCCGACTGTTGGTTTCCACGGATGCTGGCGAAACCTGGCAGGGCCCCTTTCTGGTCCACGGGTCCGGTAATGGCGCCATCCCTCGCATGGACGGCCAGGGGAATCTGCATGTGGTGTGGGGCCTGGACGGCCCTTCCAACGGAGCCTACATGGCCGGCATCTGGCTGAAGACCTCCACCGACCTGGGCCATACCTTCGGCCCCCTCCGGTGGGTTGCCGACTTCAATCCCGACACCCTGCTGCCCTGGCGCGCACCGGCCCTGCCCGCCTTCCAGGTGGATCGGGACAGCGGGTTCCTGTATGTGGCCTATGCCAGCATGGTGGGGGAATCCAGCCGGGTGTTCTTCAAGCGCTCGGTCGATGGGGGCCAGTCCTTTGAACCCAAAGTTGTGGTGGCCCCCGACATTCCGGGGCACCAGATCTTTCCGGCCCTCACGGTGGACGCAGAACACCGGATCCATCTCTTTTACCTTCGGGCACGCCAGGAAAACGATCAGTGGCTGGTATCCGCCTGGCACGTGGCCTCCGAGGATTACGGCGTAACCTGGGGCGAGGCCACCATGGTCTCGGATACCGAGGCTGCCCCCGCCTGGAGCGCCTTCATCGGTGATTACATCGACGCCGCTTCCAACGAAGGCTTTGTCGGGGTCGTGTGGCCCCAGCGGGGACCCTTCAGCGACGATGTGTGGTTCAGTCGCCAGGTGCTGGATACCCTGGCTCCGGGCATTGCCCTGGACTACGCCTTCGCCGGGGATACCCTTTGGCTCCCTTCGGCTGAAACCCTGTGGATTGACCTCTCCTATCCGGATCCCCAGGACGTGGCGGTGGTGCACCTGTTGCTGGTGGATTCCCTCTTCGAGATCGTCGACACGATGGCCGAAGTGATAGGCCCGGATACTCTGGTGGCCTGGGCTCTGGAGGGCCTTGAGGAATCCCTGGCCGGGGCACGCATTGTGGCTGTGGCTCATGATGTGGCCTGGAACGCCGGTGTGGACACGGGTGGGGTGTTCGACCTGATCACCGGCGTGGCTGAACCCCTGGTGGCCGAACCGGTCCAGGAACGGCACCCGCTAAGGATCTGGCCGAATCCCTTCAGCCAGGGGCTGTACCTGGAGGGTCTCCGGGGAAGCGCCGAGGTGTGGGATGCCCAGGGCCGCAGGGTGGCACGGCTTCAAGGAGGTCCGGCGCGGGTGTACTGGCCGGCGGTGGGCGAGAACGGGCTGCCCCTGGCCTCCGGCGTCTATCTGATCCGAACCACAGATCGCCGGGTCTACCGGGTGCTGAAGCTCCGCTGAGTGCGATCGGAACCCAGTGGCCGGAGGATCGGTGCTTAAGGTGGTTTTCCTGACCTATTGACTCAACTAAGGCGAGCAAGGATAATCTAAGGCACACTTACAAAGCGGCTGGAGGTAACGGCAACCATGGAAGTGCTTTTTGGTGTCCTTTCGGAAACATGGAACCTGCTGCGGGAGATGGCCCCGTACCTGCTCTTGGGGTTCGCCGTGGCCGGCGTGCTCCACGTCCTCATCCCTTCGGACTGGATCGAGCGCCATCTCTCCGGAAACAGGTTCGCAAATCTGGTAAAGGCCACCCTCTTTGGCATCCCCCTGCCCCTGTGTTCCTGTGGGGTGATTCCGGTGGCAGCCCATCTGCAAAGGGCTCGCGCCAGCAGGGGATCGGTGGTGGCCTTCCTCGTGTCGACCCCGACCACCGGGGTCGATTCCATCCTCGCGACCTATTCCCTGCTGGGCCCTCTGTTTGCCCTTTTCCGCCCGCTGGCTGCCCTGGTCTCCGGCATCGTGGCTGGGGGCTTCACCGCGCTCTGGGGTGAACGAGGCGAGTCCGACACGGCTCCCCAGGGTGAGGTCTGCACGTCCTGCGGCACCGACCATCAAGAAGAGTCCTGGCTGGGGAAACTCCGGTCGGGAGCCCGCTATGCCTTTTACGACCTGGTCAAGGATGTGGGGCGGTGGCTGGTGATCGGCATCGTGGCTGGAGGCCTGATCTCGTTTCTGGTACCCTCCTGGTGGATCGAGCGGTACCTGGGGAACCCGTGGCTCGCCTACCCGCTCATGCTGGCGATTGGGACCCCCATGTACGTGTGTGCCACAGGCTCCATTCCAATTGCCGCCGCGCTGGTGCTGAAGGGCATGACCCCGGGGGCGGGCCTGATCTTTCTGATTGCCGGTCCCGCCACCAACACGGCCACCCTGGCCTTTGTAGGGGGCAAACTGGGGCGACGCACTCTCGCGATCTACCTGGGAACCATCCTGCTTTTGGCCTTTGGCTTTGGCCTGTTGTTTGACGGCCTCTGGACCCTTTTGGGTCGAGACGTGAGCCTGCTCCAGGGCGGCACCCGGATGCTGCCCGAGTGGGTGAAAACCCTTTCGGCCATCGTGCTGCTGGGCTTGATTGTTCGAGCCCTGTGGCCGGAACCCCAACCCAAAATCAACCTGGAGGTGGAACCCATGGGACTCTTGCTCAAGGTGCCCGATATGACCTGTGGGCATTGTAAGGCCCGCATTGAGAGCGCCCTGCGGATGCTGCAGGGAGTGC
>WGAB01000257.1 GCA_015489295.1 Caldifarciminota bacterium | reverse complement strand
GGGTGTATACTCTGGCGAAACCTGGCTTATATGGTCAGGTGAGCACGTTTTGGAAACAAAGGAGGCTTCCATGCGATTCCCGCGCCGGCGCGGCCTGGCCCGCCTCGGCCTGCTCCTGGCCTTGGCCTCGGTTTTAGTGGCCGGGGTTTCCTTCAGCGCCCCCGTTTTCGTGGATACCCTGCCCTTCGGCACCCGGGATCTCCTGGTGGCAGACGGCAACCACGACGGCCAGGATGACTTGCTGACCATCCGGCAGGGCACTGTGCTGCCGGGCCTCTGGATCTACCCGGGCGCCGACGGTCCCCTCTTCGGGCCGATCCAGCCCATAGACACCTTGGTGAGCAGCCCGTTGCACCTGGCAGCAGCTGATGTGAACCAGGACGGCCAGGAGGACCTGGCCCTTGCGGCCCAGGAGCCCGAGGGCCTGTTCTGGTACCCGGGCACCCCCGACGGGTTCCAGCCCCGCACGCCGGTGGATACCACCACCGGCCCCCTGGAGGCCTTGGTCCTGAGGGACATGGACGGTGACACGATGCCGGAACTGGTGGCCGTCGGAGACCTCTACCTGGCCGTGGCCGATCTGGATGGCAACGGCTTCCTGGACCTCGTGGTGGCCAGCGTTGGAATCTACCTGTTCATGAACCACAACGGCGCCTTTATCTACGATTCGCTCCGCAGTGTTTCCATTGGTGAGTTCGGCGTGGTGGCCGCGGTAGCAGTAGCCGACCTCAACGAAGACGCCTCCCCGGACCTCGTGGTGCTGTCCACCTCAGGCACCCGCTGGTTCCCCAACCTGGGCGACGGCTTCTTCGGAGAAGCGCAGGAGCTGGGAAATCCGCCGGTCGGGCACCCCCGCGTGTTTCCGGCGCCGTTGGACGCCGATGGAGACACGGACCTCGTGGTGCTGGAGCCTGGCGCCAACCGGCTCCTCTGGTACGAGAACCTGGGCAACGGCGCCTTTGGCCCGGCCCAGGTGCTGGTGCAGTCCGATCCGGGCGGGCTCCGGGCAGCCCGCCTCGCCGACCTCAACGACGACGGCCTGCTGGATCTGGCCCTGGCCGATCCCCTCCGGTACCGTTTGCAGGAGCCCCTGAGGGTGGAGGAATCCCCGGGTGCCGTTGTACCGCCCGGGATGATCCGGCTCTCCCGGCGGTCCTGGCGCCTGGAGGTGGCCGAGTCCTCGGTGCTTCGGGTGTTTACCGTGGCCGGACAGCGGGTGCGCATCCTGCACCTCTCCCCCGGTACCCACACCTTCACGATCCCCGGACCCGCCGGGGTTTATCTCGCAGTGCTTCGGGGAAAGGATCGGCCGAGGTTCTTGCGGCTCCTGGTGCTTCCTTAAGGAAGCCTGTCGCGCCCCCTCAGAACACCTGTCGCACCACTTCCAGGAAGGCGTTGGGGTAGATCCCCAGGTAGAACACCAGGATGATGGCGATCCACATGACCGTGCCCAGGAGGCTGTACCGCCGCTCCTGGTCCGGGGTCACGGTGGCCTCGGTGGCGCCGTACATGTACATGGTGGCCGGCACCCGCAGATAGTAGTAGGCCGACACCACACCGTTCAAAAAGGCGTACAGGGCCAGCATCGGGTGCCCGGCCCGGATCACCGAAGAAAACAGGTAGAACTTGGCCGAGAATCCGGCCGTTGGGGGGATGCCGGCCAGGGCCACGAAGAACAGGGAGAGCAGCAGGCCCAGCCATGGATCCCGCCGGGCCAGGCCCCGGAGGTTTTCCAGGTGGGTCCGTTCCCCCAGATAGGCCAATCCGGCGAAGGCCCCCACGGTCATGAAGATGTAGGCCAACAGGTACAGGGTGAGGGCCTGATAGGCGGCCGTGGTGTTCACACCGAAGGCCAGGAGCAGATAGCCCGCATGGGCGATGGTGGAAAAGGCCAGGATCCGTTTGACGTTGGTTTCCCGGAGGGCCGCCAGGTTGCCGACCAGCATGGTAAGGCCGGCGAGCCACACCACGATGGGCATCCACTGGACCGCATAGGGCACCAGGGCCCGGGCCAGCACCTGTAACAACAGCGCGAAGCCAGCCGCCTTCGGAGCGGTGGCAATAAAGGCCACCACCGGCGTGGGCGCTCCCCGGAAGACATCCGGGGTCCACAGGTGGAACGGCACGTACACCAGCTTAAAGCCGAAGCCCACCAGCAAAAGAGCCAGGCCCACCAGCGTCAGCGGGATATGGTGGCCGAAGAGGAACCGGTCCAGATAAAGCGAACCGGAAGACATCAGCAGCAGGGCCATGCCCATGAGGAAGAAGGACGACGAGTACGCCCCCACGAAGAAAAACTTGAGGGCGGCCCGGATGGCCCGCTCTTCCTTGAGGAGCCCCACCAGCACGAAGAGGGAGAAGGACAGGAGTTCCAGTCCCAAAAACGCCGTGACCAGGTGGATGGCTTTGGCCAGCACCATCATGGCCACGAGCGCCGTGAGCAGGAAAAAGTAGAGTTCTCCGCCCACCTCGCGGGTTTCAAAGTAGTCCATACAGAGCAGCACCACCAGTAGGGTGGCGGCCATGAACATGAGGTCAAAGATCCGGGCCAGCGGCGTCACCTGGAGCATCCCCAGGGTGCCCGAAAGGCCCATGGACACCATCTCCAGGAACATGGCCAGGATGATGCCGAGCACGGTGATGGAATTGAAGATCACCGGGCGGCGGGGCAGGAGAAAGGCCAGGAAGAGCAGAACGAAGGCGGTACCCAGGATCACGTATTCCGGTGTGAACAGGCCCAGGTTCATGGCAGCACCTCCTGGTGGCTCGGCATCTCAGGCACGGTTTCGGCGGCCACGGCGCCCTTGACGTTCTCCTGGAGGTAGCGGCTTGGGGCCTTGGCGAACTTCAGGAAGGGCGCGGGATACACGCCGATCCAGAAGATGAACACCAACAGCAGGGCAAACACCGCAAACTCGCGGGGCGACACATCCTTCAGGTGGCGGGTTTCGGGGGTGGGTGCCGAGAGCACCACCTTCTGGAACATGGTCAGGAGGTACACCGCGGCCAGGATCACGCCCAGCACCCCGAAGGCGGCCCAGGCCAGGCTCACTTTGTAGGCACCCAGCAGGATGAGGAACTCGCCCACGAAGCCGTTGAGCCCGGGCAGCCCCACCGAGGAGAGCATCACGATGCCAAAGAGCACCGAGAACACGGGCATGGCCTTGCCGATCCCCCGCAGCCGGGCCATGTCGCGGGTGTGTTTCCGTTCGTACAGCAGCCCGGCCGCCAGGAACAGGCCGCCGGTGGAAAGCCCGTGGTTCACCATCTGCAGGATGCCGCCCTGGAGCCCCCAGTCGGTAAAGGTGAAAATGCCCAGCACCACGAAGCCCAGGTGCGCCACCGAAGAGTAGGCGATGAGCTTCTTCAGGTCCTCCTGAACCCAGCTCATCAGCGCCCCGTACAGGATTCCCACGATCCCCAGGGCCATAAAGAGCGGCGCATAGTGGTGCGACGCCTGGGGAAACAGCGTGAAGTTGAAGCGCAGGAAGCCGTACACCCCCATCTTGAGGAGCACGCCGGCCAGGATCACGGAGCCGGCCGTGGGGGCCTCCACATGGGCGTCCGGCAACCAGGTATGGAACGGAAACAGCGGCACCTTGATGGCAAAGGCCAGGGCAAAGGCCAGGAACAGCAGGCCCTCCAGGGCCGCGGGCACCAGGGTGCCGCTCCGGTTCATCATCTCCACCAGGTCAAAGGTACCGGTCTGCAGCCGCAGCACGATGATGGCGGTAAGCAGGAAGGCGCTGCCGGCCATGGTGTACAGCACGAACTTGAAGGCGGCGTAAATCCGGCGTTCGTGGCCCCAGATGCCAATGAGCAAGTACATGGGCAGGAGCATGACCTCCCAGAACACGAAGAAGAGCAGGAGGTCCAGTGCGGCGAACACGCCCAACATGCCGGTTTCCAGCACCAGCAGGGTGATGTAGTACTCCTTTACCTGCTTCTGGATGTAGTTCAGCGACGACAGGGTGGCCACGAAGGTCAGGAAGGTGGTCAGGAGGATCAGGCTCAGGCTGAGGCCGTCCACCCCCAGGTGGTACGAAGCGGCCAGATCGGGCAGCCAGCGAGCGTGTTCCACCCACTGGAACCCGCGCATGTGGAAATCAAAGCCCTTCAGAAGGAAGAGCGACAGCAGGAACTCCACAGAGGTGGCGGCCGTGGTGTACCAGAACACGGTGCGCCGCCCCCGGAGGAACACGATGGGCACCGTCAGCAACAGGGGCAGGAAGATCACCAGGCTCAGCATCTCAGTGGCCTCCTCCGCTTCGCAACAGGAACCACACCAGGAGGTTGGCGCCGATCAGGATCCACAAAAGGTACGACCGCAGGAAGCCCGAACTCCACCGCCGGAACACGCTGCCCGTGGCCGCCAGGGTCCAGCCGGTGCCGTTGACGGTACCGTCCACGAGCGCCCGGTCCACACCCCAGAACAGCACCCTGGCCGTCACCCGCAGGGTGCCCACCACGAACAGGTTGTAGATCTCGTCCACATAGTACTTGCGCTTCAGCAGGGTGTACAGGAAGCCGGCGCGGCGGGCGAGGAGGGCAGGGTCGGGTTTCCGCAGGAGATACAGGCTATAGGCCAGGAGGATGCCCAAAAGCGCGACCCCCACCGACAGGGCGATGAGGCCCGCTCCCGCGGGCCGATGCACCGTCCACTCCACCAGGTGGAACTCGCCCAGGGCTGTCTCCAGGAACCGATGGAACACGCTGTGCTCCTCGCCGATGCCCACCCAGCCGGCACCCACCGAGGCTGCCGCCAGGATCCACAGGGGCACGGTCATCACCGGCGGCGATTCATGCAGGTGGGCGTAGATCTCGGCATCCCGGGGCTTGCCGAAGAACACCAGGAAGATCAGCCGGAACATGTAAAAGGCCGTGAGCAGGGCCGTGAGAACGGCCACCGCCCAGATGAAGGTGTGGCCGGTGACATAGGCGTGTTTGATGATCTCGTCCTTGGAAAAGAACCCGGCCAGCGGGGGCAGGCCGGAGAGCGCCAGGGCCCCGATCAGGAAGGTCCAGGCGGTATGGGGCATCTTGCGGAAAAAGCCGCCCATCTTCTGCATGTTCAGTTCGCCGTGGGTGGCGTGCATCACGCTGCCAGCGGCCAGGAACAGGAGCCCCTTGAAAAAGGCGTGGGTGTAAAGGTGAAAGATGCCGGCGGTGTAGGCGCCCAGCCCCACGGCCACGAACATGTAACCCAGCTGGGAAATGGTGGAATAGGCCAGCACCCGTTTGATGTCGTCGTTCACCATGGCCATGGTGGCGGCGAACAGGGCGGTAAAGGCCCCCACAGAGGCCACCAACTGGCCCACCTGGGGCACCTCGCTGTACAGGAGATGGCTCCGGGCCACCATGTACACGCCGGCCGTCACCATGGTGGCTGCGTGGATCAGGGCCGACACCGGCGTCGGGCCCTCCATAGCATCGGGCAACCACACATACAGGGGGAACTGGGCCGACTTGCCCACGGCACCCAGGAACAGGAACAAGGTGGCTGCCACCAGGGCCCCCTGGTAAAGGTGGGGGTTGCTGGCCACCATCTGAAACACCGTGTCGTACCGGACGCTGCCGAAGGTGGCGAACAGGGTGAAGATGCCCAACAGGAACCCGGCATCGCCGATTCGGTTCACGATGAAGGCTTTTTTGCCCGCATCCGAGGCGCTCTTCTTTTCGTACCAGAACCCGATCAAGAGGTAGGAGCACAGCCCCACGGCCTCCCAACCCACAAAGAGCAGAGCGTAATTGTTGGCCAGCACCAGAAGCAGCATGGAGAACACAAAGAGGTTGAGGTAGGCGAAGTAGCGCCGGTACCCGGGATCGCCATGCATGTAGCCGATGGAATACACATGCACCAGGAAGGACACGGTGGTCACCACCCCCATCATCACCGCCGTGAGGGAATCGATATAAAAGCCGAAGGGCACCACGAAGTTGGCCACCGGGATCCAGGTGTAGAGGTCCAGCACCACAGGCTCGGAGCCCACCTGGCCCAGGATCCACCAGCTGGCCAGCATGGAGATTCCCACGGCGACCACGGCGGGCCAGTGGGCCTTCTCGCGGAAGGGGTGGCCGAAAACGCCGTTGATGATGGCGCCGAGGAGCGGTGCGAAGAGAGCGAGACTTGCGGCCCAGAGCATCACGGTTCCTCCCGGTTCCAGAGGTCCACGAGGGGGCTGTTCTTCAGGCGTACCAGGTTCACCAGGATGCCGATGCCGATGGCCACCTCAGAGGCGGCCACGGCCAGCACCATCAGCACGATGAGCTGGCCTTCGAGGTGGCCGGCCAGGGAGGCCGCCACGAGGGCCAGGCCCACGGCGTTCATCATGAGTTCCAGGTTCAGCAGCATGAACAGGGTGTTCTTCCGGAGCACCACCCCAATGGCGCCGATCCCAAAGAGCACGAGGGAGAGCAGGAGATACAGGGTGGGGTTCATGGGCCCGGCCTCCTGCGGACCAGCACGATGGCGCCCACGATGGCGACGAGCAGGAGCAGGGATACCAGTTCGAAGGGCACGAGGTACGTCCGGAACAGGGCCAGGGCGAGGTTCTGGGGCGAGCCATCGGGAACCACTGGTGCCCTGCGCACTGGAGCGTGATGCAGCAGGGCCAGCAGCACGAAAAACAGGGCGCCGCTGAAGACCACAGCCAGGAATCCCCGGATGCCCAGATCCCGGTCATCGGGGATGCGCCGCAGGTTCATCACGGCGATGGCCACGAGGAACAGCACCACCACGGCGCCGGCGTACACAATGATCTGCACGAAACCCAGGAAGGGGGCGGCGGCCAGAATGTACAGGAACCCGATGCTCAAAAAGGCCAGAAGCAGGTACAGCGCCCCCCGCACCGGATGGGTCTCCAGGAGCACCCCGAGGGCCCCGATCAGCGCCAGCAGCGCGAAAAGCCAGAAAAAGTAGATCATCGCAGCAACACCAGTCCGGTGATGCCCAGGTTCAACAGGGCCAGGGGGATCAGCACCTTCCAGCCGAAGCGCATCAGCTGGTCAAACCGGAACCGCGGGTAGGTCCAGCGGACCCAGATCATCAGATAGAGCACCAGAGCCATCTTGAGGGCGAACCAGTGGAACCCGGGTTTCCAGGGGCCGTACCAGCCGCCGAGGTACAGCGCGGTCATGAGGGCTGAAGCCACCACCATGTGGATGTACTCGCCCACGAAGAACATGGCGAACTTCATGGAACTGTACTCGGTGTGGTAGCCGGCCACAAGTTCGGCCTCGGCCTCCGGCAGGTCAAAGGGCGCCCGGTTGGTTTCCGCGAACATGCTCACGAGGAACACCACGAACCCCAGGAACTGGGGAATGAGGTACCAAAGGTGCTGCTGGGCGGCCACGATGTCCTTCAGCGACAGGGACCCGGCCATAAGCACGACGCCCACGAGAGCTAAGGCCATGGCGATCTCGTAGGAGATCATCTGGTTGGCCGTCCGCAGGCCGCCGATCAGGGAGTACTTGTTGTTGGACGCCCAGCCGCCGAGGAGCACGCCGTAGGTGCCCAGCGAGGCCGCGGCCAGCACATACAGCAGGGCCACGTTGATATCGGCTACAGCGAAGTGGGGGGCAAAGGGAATGACCGCGAGCGGCAGCAACGCCATAACCGCAATGATGCCCGGGGCCAGGAGGTACAGCCAGCGGTTGCTCTGGGGGAACACGACCTCTTCTTTAAACACCAGTTTGATGAGGTCGGCCAGGGGCTGGAGCAGGCCAAAGGGACCTACCCGGTTCGGCCCATACCGTTCCTGGAAATACCCGGCCAGCTTTCGCTCGGCCAGGACCAGGTATGCGGCCGCTCCCAGAACCCCACCAAAAACAACCCCGGCGGTAACGAAAAAGCCGACAAGGGGATGTTCCAAGGCTATCTCCCTGTTAAAACGGCCTTATTTTAGGGGGCTCTGCGGAGGGGGTCAACCGCCCGCATTGGCTTCCAAGCCTTGGGCGGGCGCCCGGCTGGCAACGCCCCGGGCTGGCTCGGGACCCGGTAGGCCCAGCCCGTTGGCGATCGTGGGGCAGGCTACAGCCCGAAGAACCACAAAGGTGGGCGCGGCTTCAGCCGCGACGAGATTCCGGTTGCCTTGTTTTGGCGTACCGATGCCCTGTAATTGACAGAACGCTGGTTGCTGCGTAAACTTTAAGGCCGCCGTAAGGGATCTTTGAAAAGTGGGGGCGTACGGATTCGACGGAGGTCAAGGAGGCTCTGGAGGCGCATGCCGGGGTGCCGAACCCCGTAAAAAATCGGCACAAGATAACTGCCAACAACAGTTACGCTCTCGCTGCCTAATTGAGCAGGCAGCGCGTCCCCCTTCGGGGTTCTCCGGCCCGAAGGGTCGGGCGTCATAAACCGGAGATAGCCCCGGGAACTCCCCGGCCGGTTCCTGGGGCGAAGGTTCAGGCCGGGCCTTCCGCCCTGGCCCTGCCCGTCGGGAGGGGCGGAAGAACCAAAGACGGGCTAAGCATGTAGGGCCTTCAGGGTCTCGGCCTTCGGACGGGGGTTCGATTCCCCCCGCCTCCACCATCCTTTCCTGCCTTCCTCTAAAATTCGTTGCAGCATGCCCCACATCTTCTCACCCCTGCTGGATTCCGGGGAAACTGGGATCGTACGGCCCACCCAGGTGGTGGTCGACCTCAATGCCCTGGTGCACAACTTCCAGGAGCTTCGCCGATGGGTGGCCCCGGCCCGGGTCCTGGCCGTGCTCAAGGCCAATGCCTACGGCCACGGTCTGGTCCCCCTGGCGCGGCTATACGAACACCTGGGAGCCGATTACCTGGGGGTTGCCGTGCTGGAGGAGGGGATCCTGCTGCGCAAGGCAGGCATCCGGGTCCCCATCCTGGTGATGGGCGGCATCCTGGGAAGCCGGATCCCACTCTTTCTGAAGTATCGCCTGACCATTACGGCTTCCTCCATCGAGGTCCTGCGCCAGATCAACGAGGCTGCCCGCGCCCTGGGCCTACGCGCCAGGGTCCACCTCAAGGTGGATACGGGCATGGAACGCATCGGTGTCCACGCCGAAAACGCCGAACAGTTTCTGGACGAGGCCCTGCGGTGTGACCATGTGGAGGTGGAGGGCATCTATTCCCACTTTGCCAACGCCGACCTGGCGGATCCCGAGCCCACCCGGTGGCAGCTCGAACGCTTCCACAGGGTTCTGGAGTTCTTTGAACGGCGCGGCGTGGCACCGCCCCTCCGCCATATCGCCAACTCGGCGGCCCTCGTGCGGTTTCCGGAAAGCCACCTGGACATGGTGCGGCCCGGCATCCTGCTCTATGGGGTGTATCCCTCGCCCCATGTGCCCCGGAAACTGCCGGTGCGGCCTGCACTGACCTGGAAATCACAAGTGGTCTTCTTCAAGGTCGTGCCCCGCGGCCGGGGCGTGAGCTACGGCTGGACCTGGAAAGCCCCCCGTTCTACCCGGGTGGTCACGGTCCCCGTGGGCTACGGCGATGGCTATTTCCGGGCCCTGTCGAACCGGGCAGAGGTGCTCATCCGGGGCAAACGGTACCGGCAGGTGGGGGCCATTTGCATGGACCAGATGATGGTCAACATCGGCTCGGATTCCGCCTTCAATGGCGATGAGGTGGTGCTCATCGGATGCCAGGGAAACGAGTGCATCACCGTCGAAGAGGTGGCCCGGTGGGCCGGGACCATTCCCTATGAGGTTTTGACCAACATCAACACCCGGGTTCCCCGGATCTATCGGGGTGATCCCGAGTGGAAGGACGTTGTGGACCATCCTGGATAATTGAAGGCCGAACCAAGGAGGTGACATGCGGAGGTTCCGCCAGTTCAACCTGTGGGTTCTGGGATTTGTGGGCTTTCTTGGCCTTGCAGTTCTGCTGATTTCCTGTTCTTCCCAACAAAAGAAGATCCGGATCCAGGGCGCTGGTGCCACCTTCCCCTATCCGCTGTACGCCCAGTGGGCCTATCTCTATGCCCAGAAAACCGGCGTGGAGATCAATTACCAGTCCATTGGGTCCGGCGGCGGCATCGCCCAGATCCGGGCCAAGACCGTGGATTTCGGCGCCTCCGATGCCCCTCTGCCGCCCGAAGAACTGGAACAGGACGGGCTTGTGCAATTCCCCATGGTGATCGGCGGCGTGGTGCCCGTGGTGAACCTGGAGGGTGTCGGGCCCAACCAGCTCCAGCTTTCGCCCCAGGTGCTGGCCCGCATCTACCTGGGTGAAATCCGGCGCTGGAACCACCCGGACCTGCAGGCCCTGAACCCCCATCTTACCCTGCCGGATGAGGAGATCACCGTGGTGCACCGGGCCGATGGCTCCGGCACCACCTGGATCTTCACCCACTACCTGTCCCAGGTGTCGGAAGACTGGAAAAACCGGGTGGGCACCGGCAAGGCCGTGCGCTGGCCCACCGGCATCGGGGGCAAGGGCAACGAAGGGGTGGCCGCCTTTGTCCAGCAAACCCCCGGCGCCATTGGCTATGTGGAATACACCTATGCCGTGCAAACGAACCTGGTGCCCGTGAAGCTCCAAAACGCCGCTGGCGCCTTTGTGGAGGCCCGGCTGGAAACCTTCCAGGCGGCCGCGGCCCACGCCGACTGGGCCCACAGCCCGGGGTTCTATGTGGTGCTCACCAATCAGCCGGGGCCGGACGCCTGGCCCATCACCGGCGCCTCCTTCATCCTGCTGCACCGCGAGCAGCCCGATTTCCACAAGGCCCAGGAGATGCTCAAGTTCTTTGACTGGGCTTACCACGAGGGGGCCGAGGTGGCCCGGAAGCTCCACTATGTGCCGGTGCCGCCGGAGGTGGTGACCCTGGTGGAAGACCTGTGGCATCGGGAAATCCGGGCCCAGGGCCGGCCTGTGTGGCCTCCCCGGGAGTGAGCCGTGAAGTTCCGGAGGCTGCAGGAACCCTCCCGGCATCCGTCAACCCGCGATGAGGCGACGTTTTTTCCTGGGTGATCGTCTGCTCCTGCTGCTGAGCACCACGGCGGCCCTGCTCGTGTTGCTGCTCATCGCCGGCATCTTCGCGGTGCTGGTGGGCCATTCCCGCCTGGCCTTTCAGCACCTCGGGCTGCGCTTCTTCGTGCAGCACATCTGGAACCCGGTCACCGGCGAATTCGGGGCCCTGCCCAGCCTGTACGGCACCCTGGTCACCACCCTCATCGCCCTGCTGCTGGCTGTGCCCCTGAGCCTGGCGGTGGCCCTGCTGCTGGCCGAACTGGCCCCGCCGTGGCTCGCCACCCCCGTGAGCCTGGCCGTGGAACTCCTGGCCGCCATCCCCAGCATCATCTACGGCATGTGGGGCCTGTATGTGTTCGCCCCCTACATGGCCCACCATGTGGAGCCGTGGTTGCAACGGACCCTCGGGTTCCTGCCCCTTTTCCAGGGGCCGACCCACGGCATCGGGTTCCTCACCGCCGGCATCATCCTCGCCCTCATGATCCTGCCCTTTATGAGTGCGGTCATGCGGGAGGTGTTCCAGATGGTGCCCGCGGTGGTCAAGGAGGCGGGCTACGGCATCGGCGCCACCACCTGGGAGGTCACCCGCGGGGTGATCCTGCGGTACGGCGTCCGCGGCCTCCTGGGCGCCGTGTTCCTGGGCCTGGGCCGGGCGCTGGGCGAGACCATGGCGGTCACCTTCGTGATCGGCAACGAACACCGGCTTTCCCTTTCCCTGTTTTCCCCGGGCACCAGCATTACCAGCACCCTGGCCAACGAGTTCACCGAGGCCTCGGAACCCGTGTACCTGAGCGCCCTGATTGAGCTCGGCCTGTTGCTGTTTCTCGTGTCCCTGGTGATCCAGGTGCTGGCCCTGCTCTGGCTCAAGCGCATGGAACGCCGTATGGGGGCCGGACCATGAGGCTGAAGTCCCATCGCCGACGCCTGTGGATAGACCGGCTGGTGCGCCTGTTTGCCGGTTTTTCCGCCGTGGTGGGCATCTTTTTCCTGCTCTGGATCCTCTGGACCGTGGTGAGCCGGGGCGCGGCGGCCCTGAACCTCTCCTTTTTCCTGAAGGGTCCGGCGCCGCCGGGGGTGCCCGGCGGCGGCCTGGGCAACGCCGTGCTGGGCACCCTGATCCTGACCCTGCTGGCCACCCTGTTCGGCGTTCCCCTGGGCCTTCTGGCTGGCATCTTTCTGTCGGAGTTCGGCCGGCATCATCCCATAGGGGGAGCCCTCCGCTTCGTGGTCAATGTGCTGATGGGCGTGCCCTCCATCATCGTGGGGCTCTTTGTGTGGGCCTGGCTCGTGGTGCCCCTGGGCGGCTTTTCCGGCCTGGCCGGGGCCGTGGCCCTGGCCGTGCTCATGGTGCCGGTGGTGGTCCGGACCACCGAAGACATGCTGCGGCTCATGCCCGATACTCTTCGGGAATCCGTGCTGGCCCTGGGGGCTCCCCGCTGGCGCATGGTGGCCATCCTGCTCCGGGGCGCCCGCACGGGCCTGCTCACTGGCATGCTGCTGGCCGTAGCCCGGATCAGCGGCGAAACCGCCCCCCTGCTCTTTACCGCTCTGAACAGCCCCTACTGGCCCCGCTCCCTCCTGAAACCCATGGCCAACCTCACGGTGACCATCTACAACTACGCCATGTCGCCCTATCCCAACTGGCAACGGCTGGCCTGGGGAGCCTCGCTGCTCATCACCCTTTCCGTGCTGGCTCTGACCCTGGTATCCCGTATATTCTTGGGCGGCAGGAAAGCACCATGAACTGGACCCAGAGCCTCCGACAACGCTTCAATTCCCGGAACGCCACCCGCGAGCGGGCGGAGCCGCCCCGCCCTCTGTTCGTCCCGAACCCCAAGATCATGGTGCGTAACCTCAACTTCTACTACGGCGACTTCCAGGCCCTGTATGACAACAACCTGGACATCGCCGCCCACAAGGTCACGGCCATCATCGGCCCCTCGGGCTGCGGCAAGTCCACCCATATCCGGGTGTACAACCGCATCTTTGAGCTGTACCGCGACCAGCGGGCCGAGGG
>WGAB01000256.1 GCA_015489295.1 Caldifarciminota bacterium | reverse complement strand
TACGAGAGCGAGGACGGCGAAACCTTCAGCCTGGTCGCCCATGTGTACGGCAACAGCTACAATACCCCGGTGCTCCCCGAGAGCACGGTGCGGTTCTACAAGGTGCGGGCCACCAACGCCTACGGCACCTCGCCCTTCACCGAGGTGGGCGGCGCCATGGTGATGGCCACCCCCAACCCCGTGCTGGTGGTCAACGGCTTTGACCGCACCCAGGGCACCCAGAACACCTTTGACTATGTGGTGGACCACGGCCTCGCCCTCCGGCAACTGGGCATCGGCTTCAACTCGGCCTCCAACGAGTTCGTGGAGGACAGCACCGTAGACCTCACGGCCTATACCGCCGTGGACTGGATTTCCGGCGAAGAGGGGACCGCTACCCAGGCCTTTTCCCACGCCGAGCAGGCGGCACTCCAGGCCTACCTGGAACAGGGTGGGCGCCTCTTCGTGTCGGGCTCGGAGATCGGCTACGACCTCTGGGAACACGGCGATGCCCAGGACCAGGCCTTTTACACCCACTACCTCAAGGCCCAGTACCTGGGCGACGACGCCAACACGCACCAGGCCCAGGGGGTCAGCGGCAGCATCTTCGGCGGCCTGGGCCCCTTCGGCTTTGACGACGGTACCCACGGCTCCTACGATGTGGACTATCCGGACGGCGTGGGGCCCGCCGAGGGCAGCACCTCCTGCCTCATCTATGTGGGTGGCACCGGATGGTCGGCCGGCATCCAGTACACCGGCCCCTTCGGCACCCGGTCCGACACCGGACAGGTGGTGTACATGGGGTTCCCGGTGGAATCGGTGTACGAGGAATCCGTACGGCTGGATCTCTTCCGCCACACCTTCTACTACTTCGGCTTCACCACGGGCACGGCCGAAACGGAAACACCGGCGCCGGGCGCATCCGTTTCCCTGCGGTATCTGCCACAGGCACGGCAGTTGACGGTTCAGGGATCGGGCCGGATCACCCTTCGGCTGTGGGATGCCACCGGCAGGCTGCGTGCCCGCGCCACGGCCCGGAACCGGCTCACGCTTTCCCTCCAGCCCCTGCCCACCGGCCTGTACTGGGCGGAGGCCCTCTGCGGCCCGGCCCGCAAGGTGCAGAAAATCTGGATCCTTGGCCGCTGAAGCCCCGCATACCCTGGTACTCCTGGCCGCCGGTGCCGGGAGCCGTCAGGGGCGGCTGCCCGTTCCCAAGGCCTGGCTCCGGATTCGGGGGCTTCCCCTGGTGTACCGGAACCTCCGGCTCTTTTGCGGTGCCGGCATCCGGCACGTGATCTTCGTCACCGGTCGGCTGCACGAACGCTGGCCAGCCCTCCTGGGGCGCCTCCGGCACGCCTCTCCCTGCACCTTCCAGCTGGTCCACAACCCCCGGTGGTTCTGCACCCAGAACGGCGATTCCCTGCGCCGGGCTCTTCCCTATCTCCAGGACGCCGACGAGTTCCTGTTTGCCATGGCCGATCACCTGTACGCTCCGGAGCAGGTACGCCTGATCCTCCGGACCCCGGCTGCGCCCTTTGCCGTGCGCCTGGTGGTGGATCCCCAGCCCGGGCCGTGGATTGATTTGGAGGAGGCCACCCGGGTGCAGTTCGCCTCCGGCCGGATCCGCCGGATCGGCAAGGGCCTGAGGCCCTGGGATGCCGTGGACACCGGCCTGTTTCGGGCTTCTCCCAGGTTCTTCCGGTACTATCCGGCCCGGCGGGAGTCCATCGGCATCACCGAAGTGGTACAGCGGGCTGCCGACGAGGGCCAGGCCGGCGTACTGGTGGTACCCGGTGCCCGGTGGACCGACCTGGATACGCCCCTGGACCGGCTCCGGGCGGCCCTTCTTGTGGCCGGAACCGACAAAACAGGTTTATAATTTTCGCCCTTCAGGGATTTTGGAGGCCTGAACTTGAACACCAACGACCTTTCCGCCGGGAGGGAGCCCAGCCACTTCTGGGTCCGTACCCTGGCGTTTTCTTTTTTCTCCCGGGCGGAAGCGGAGTGGAGGTAACAACACGATGAAGGTCAACGACATCGCGGTTCGCATCGGCGGACAGGCAGGGGACGGAGCGCTCACCACCGGGGATACCCTGGCCCTGGTGCTCCACCGCATGGGGCTCTATGTGATCACCTTCAAGGATTTCCCTTCCCAGATCCGCGGCATCCACACGAACTACACCATTCGGGCCAGCGCAAAGCCGGTACAGGCCCGCCCCGACACCCTGGATGTGCTCATGGCCTTTGACCACGACAGCATTGAACGGCACCTGCACGAAATGGCACCCGGCGGCTACATCATCTACGAGAGCAGCCGCGGCGAACTCAAAGAGATTCCCCGCGACGACCTGGTGGTGATCAACGTGCCCCTGCGCAAGATCGCCCAGGAGGTGGCGGGCCGCGAGGTGATGAAAAACACGGTGGCCCTCGGCGTGCTGGCCGCCTTTACCGGCCTGGAGCGCCAGGTGATGGAAGACATCCTGAAGGAGCGTTTCCTCAAACGGAAGGGCATGGCCGTGGTGGAAGCCAACCTGAAGGCCTTTGACGCCGGCTACGAGTTCTATCAACAGGCCGGCCTGCCCACCGATCACCTGAAACTCCAGCGCAACGGCGATCCCAAGGGCTATTTGATGATTGGCAACGAGGCCATCGCCTTCGGCGCCCTGGTGGCCGGGTGCCGGTTCTACGCCGGCTACCCCATCACCCCGGCCTCGGAGATCATGGAATGGCTCGCCAAGTTCCTGCCCAAGTACAACGGCGTGGTGGTCCAGGCGGAAGACGAGATCGCTTCCATCAACCTGGCGGCCGGCGCGGCCCTGGCCGGCGCCCGGGCCATGACCGCCACCTCGGGCCCGGGGTTCTCCCTCATGACCGAGGGCCTGGGCTACATCGCTGCCATCGAGGCTCCGGTGGTCCTGGTCAACGCCAACCGCGCGGGCCCGTCCACCGGCATGCCCACCAAAACCGAACAGGGCGACATCTTCCACACGGTGTTCGGTGGCCATGGCGACGTTCCGCGCATCGTGCTCTCCCCGAAGGACGCCCAGGAGGCCTACCTCCTGATCATCGAGGCCTTCAACCTGGCCGAGGAGTTCCAGCTGCCGGTGATCTTCTTCATCGACCAGTTCCTGGCCCAGAACAAGTACACGGTGCCGGATCTGCCGCGCGAGGCCGCCCAGGTGCGGCGGGGCGAACTGCTGGATCCCACCAAGAGCGTCAATCCCGACGATCCCGAAGCCACCTTCCCCCGGTACCGGGTCACCGAAAGCGGGATCTCGCCCCGCACGATTCCCGGCACCCCGGGCGGCATCCACTGGGTCACCGGCCTGGAACACACCGAGTACGGCCATGTGAGCACCTATGCCAAGAACCGGGTGGAGCAGATGAACAAGCGATTCCGCAAACTGGAAACCGCCCGGCCGAGGCTCCCCAAACCGGTGGTCTATGGCAACCCCGAGGCCCAGCGGGTGCTCATCGTGACCGGCTCCACCACGGGCCCGGCCCTGGAGGCCATGGAGCAGGCCGAGGGTGCCTTCTTCGTGGTGCAGGTGCGAACCCTCTGGCCCTTTGAGGTGAACGACCTCAAAGCCTACACCGAGAACAAAGAGGTGTATGTGGCCGAGGTAGACTACCAGGGCCAGCTGGCCTTTCTGGTGGAGCACCACCTGGGCCGAAAGGTGCACCGGGTGGTGAAGTACAACGGCCGGCCGTTCCGGCCATCGGAAATCAAGGAGGCGCTGCTGTCATGAGCCCGGTAACCGAAGTGAAGTTGACGCCTCGCCTTTATGAGGCCAAAAAGCCCGGATGGTGCCCCGGTTGCGGGGACTACGGGATTTTTGCCGCCATTAAGATGGCCCTGAGCGAGCTCCAGATCCGGCCGCATGAACTGGTGTCCGTGGCCGGCATCGGCTGCTCGGGCAAGATCAGCGACTACATCTACTGCTATTCGGTCCACACGCTCCACGGCCGCGTGATGCCCGTCATGCTCGGTATCAAACTCGCCAACCCCAAACTCACCGTCATCGGCTTCAGCGGCGACGGCGACGCCTTTGCCATCGGCATGTCCCACTTTGTGCACATGGCCCGCCGCAACCCCGACCTCACCTACATCATCATGGACAACCAGATCTACGGCCTCACCAAGGGCCAGTACTCGCCCACCTCCAACCCCGGAATGCGCACGGGCTCCTCGACCTACGGCTCCAAAGAGGAACCCATTGAC
>WGAB01000255.1 GCA_015489295.1 Caldifarciminota bacterium | reverse complement strand
GAGGTGGCCCAGGTTGCGCAGCTTCAGGTACACCGAAACACCGCGCACATTGCCGTAGTCGTTGTTGATGTAAGTCATGTAATGGTCGCCCTGCACCAGCGACGGCATGAGTTTGGTGGCCAGGAGGTTCCGGATATCCTTGTAGTAGCCGGTGACCTCCACGCCGAAGTGGTCGCCCACGGCCTGTTTGAAGCCCACCTCGTAGGCGATGGTTTGCTGGGGTTTCAGGTCGGCGTTGCCCATGACCGTGCGGTTCGCCTTGGAGGCCCACTCAAACTCGGAGTTCCGGTACAGGTAGTAGAGCGGCGGGATCTGGAAAAAGTGGCCGTAGGAGAAGTGGAACACGCCGGTTTCGGAGATCGGGAAGGCCAGGCCCAGCCGCGGCGAGATTTGCCACTTGGGGTCCACCTGGTGATAGCCCGGGAAGGGATTGGCTGTGTCGGCCCAGATCATGGGCGAGGGGGCCAGGTCGTCGTTCCACACCTTCCACTTGGGGTCAAAGTAGTCCAGTCGGATGCCGGCGTTGACGATGAGGTCGCGGAATTCCATCTTATCCTGGATGTAGGCGGCGTACTGCACCGGATGGTGGGTGTACTGGTTGATGTCGTAGATGGTGTCGCGGATGGGCAGGGCCGGCGGCGTCGTGTCGGGATTGGACACATACAGGCTGAAGCGGTGCACCGTGGTGCGGATGGCCTCCAGGCCCGTTTTCAGGAAGTGGTGCCGGGTGGCCTGCCAGCTGAGGTCCAGGCGGGCCGTCAGGTTCTTGGTGTACCGCTTGAACCAGCTGCGGGAAACGCCTCCCTCATAAAAGCGATGCTCCGAAACAAAATAGCCCCAGTACCCGAAGTGGTAGCAGGGGCAGTAGTAGTCCTCGTACACGAAACTGCGGTACTGGGAATAGACATAGCCCAGGCGGGCCGAATAGCTCAGGGTGGGGCTCAGGATATGGTTCCAGGCGACGATGCCGGTGTAGGCCCGGCGGAACCGGTGGGGGTTGGCCAGGGGTTCCCATAGGAGCCGGTGTTCCCCGATGCTGTTGTACTCCCGCCAGTACCGATCGTCAAACACTCCAGTGAGGTTGATCTTGATGTGGGAAGTGAGGGGCAGGGTGAACTTGCCGGTGACCTGATACGCCTCGTAGGGGTTCATGGGCACCAGGGAGCCGTCGCCGTTGCCGGTGCTGTCGTACTGGGTGTCGGTGGGCAGGTACTTGTTGATCCCGAAGAGCCAGCCTTCGTCCTTGACCACATTGCCGCCCAGGAAGAAGCGGAGCTTGGTCCGGGCCAGGGGGCCGGAGAGCGACCAGCGGAGGTGCTTGTTGGACAGCGGATTCACCCGGTCCACATGCGGGAAGTAATCCGTGTGGGTGGACACCTTATCGCCGCTGTACGCCTCCACATAGCCCTCCAGTTTGGGACCGCCCTCGCGGGTCACCACATTGATCACGCCGGACATGGCGTTGCCGTATTCCGCATTGAAGGTGCCGGCGATGAGTTCCAGCTGGCCGATGGTGTTGGTGGCCACCTGGATCCCCTGGCTGGAGAGATAGGGGTCGGTGATGGGGATACCGTCCAGGTAATAGGCCACCTCGTTGGAACGACCGCCGCGGATGTGGATGCCGCCGCCGGGGTCCTGGGTGATGCCCGCCTTAATGGAGATCACCTGAGACACATCTTCCACCGGCAGGGCCCGGAGTTCCGCGCGGTCGGTCACGATCATGGTGGAGGTTTCGTCTTTACGTACCACAGGCTCCCGGGCGGTGACCACCACGGGCTCCACCTCAATGGCCTCGGGTTGGAGCTGGAAGTTGACCTCCGTGGTGAGGTCCACGATGACCTTCACACCCTTGACGGTCATGGGGGCGTAGCCCACCATGCTGGCGGTGACATCGTAGGTGCCCGGGGGCACATGCAGGATCATGAAGAAGCCGTCCACATCGGTGGCCGCACCGAAGGTGGTGCCCTCAATGTACACATTGGCGCCGGGCAGGGGGTCGCCGGTTTGGGCGTCGATCACACGCCCGACGATTTTTCCGGTTTCGCCGGCCAGCGCCCAGCCCACCAGCGCCAACACGGCCAGGATTTGGAGGGAAAAGCGACGCATGGCCACCTCCTCAGCGGGTTTGCAGGGTGTCTACCAGGGTGTCGGGATACAGGTTGGCGCTGTCCACCACCGGAATCAACAGGTCGCCCAGGTCGGTGGTCTCGTTCTCGCGCACTTCCAGGCCGGGGATGCTGGTATCGGGGAACACCTCCACGCTTTCCACAATGGTGACGAACCGCTTGTGAAGCAGGGTGGTGTCCC
>WGAB01000254.1 GCA_015489295.1 Caldifarciminota bacterium | reverse complement strand
TTCACCCACTTCACCGACATTGGCCCACCCACCCTGTTCCCCTGGAACCTCCTGACCTCCATGTTCCTGCACGGCGGCTGGATGCACCTCCTGGGCAACATGCTGTACCTGTGGATCTTCGGCGACAATGTGGAACTCACCTTCGGCCACCTGCGGTACCTGCTGTTTTACCTGGCCTCCGGCCTGGCCGCTGCCCTCACCCAGATCCTGGTCAACTGGAACTCTCCGGTGCCCATGATCGGCGCCTCGGGCGCCATCAGCGGCGTCTTGGGGGCTTACCTCGTGTTCTTCCCCGGCGCCCGCGTGCTCACCCTGGTCATCTTCGGCTTTTTCTGGGAAATCGTACCCATCCCGGCCTTTTTCCTGCTGGGCTTCTGGTTCATCCTCCAGTTTTTCCAGGGCCTCCTGAGCCTGCCCTTCTCCCACGGGGGCGGTGTGGCCTGGTTCGCCCATGTGGGTGGCTTCGTCTTCGGCTGGCTCGTGGCCCGGTGGTACCGCCGGCGCCTGCGTCGCCGGTACTACGACCTGTTTTTCTAACCCTTCGGGAGGTGTTCCATGGCAAAACCGCGCCCCAAACCCGGGCGACTGGACCTCTCAGTGTTTGAAAAGGCCCGCTTCCTGGCCGATCCCCTGTTCGTGGGGCGCCACCTGGTGTTCGCAGAGATCCGAATCGGCGGCGACAAAAAGCGCGCCTATGTCGGAAACCTGTGGCAACGGGAACCCGGCGGCCGATTCCGCAAACTCACCCACCAAACCCGGGGCATCGCCCACCATCCGCAGCACCAGCCCGGCCCGGGCCGCTGGCTCCTGTTCCTGAGCAACCGGCAGGATGCCAAGGAACCCCAGGTGTGGCTCCTGCCCCTGGACCGGGGCGAACCCCGGCCCCTGACCACGGTCAAGGGCGGCGTTTCCCGGCCCCTCTGGGCGCCCCACGGCAAAGGGGTGTACTTCCTGGCCGATCCCCGAAAGGTGCGCGGCAAGGAAGAGGAAACCTCGGATGTGCGGGTGATCCGCCGCCTTTTCTACAAACTCAACGGCCTGGGCTTCATCCACGACCGGAACCGGCAGATCTTTTACCAGCCGCTCCGGGGAAAACGGCCCCGACCAATCACCCGGGGCACCGAACCCGTAGAGAACTTCACCGTCACCCCCGACGGCCGATGGATCCTGTTCACGGCCCGCTGGTTTCCCGAGGCTGACTACACCTGGCGCACCGACCTGTACCGCGTGCCCGCCGAGGGCGGCGACCCCGAGGTGATCCTGGAGTTTCCCGGCTTCATCGGCTCCCTGGCGCCCTCTCCAGACGGCCGGCTCCTCGCCTTTGAGGGCAATGATCTTCAGCGCGGGTTTTCTACCCATCCCGGCGTCTGGCTCCTGGACCTGGAAACCCTGGAACTCCGGAACCTGACCCGCCCCTTCGGCCTCTATGTGGGCAACGCCCTCAACGCCGACTTTCGTTGGGCCACCAGTCTCCCCTCGCTGCAGTGGGACGAAGCCGGGCGCGTGTACTTCGTGGTCACCGACCGGGTGACCACCCACCTGATGCGGATGCACCCCGAAGGCGAACCCGAGGCCCTGGACCAGGAAAACTGGTGCATTGACGGCTTCGCCGTGGGCCGGGGCCCGGACTCCGAGATTGCGGTTATCGCCAGCCGGATGGACCATCCCCAGGAGATTTACCGGCTGCAGCCAGGCCGGGTCCAGGCCCTCACCCGCATCAACCGCTGGGCTCTACAGTACCGTTTTCGCCCGGCCCGGCATTTCCAGGTGCCGGCCAGCGACGGCACCCGGATCGACGCCTTCTACCTGCCGCCCCGGCGGCGCCGGCGCGGCGCCCCGCCCGCCATCCTGGAAATCCACGGCGGCCCCCGCACCGCCTACGGCCACAGCTTTATGCTGGAGTTCCACTATCTGGCCGAGGCCGGGTTTGCCGTGATCTTTTCCAATCCCCGGGGCAGCGCCGGCTACCCCGAAGACTTCACCGACGGCGTCACCCGGGCCTACGGCGAGCGCGATTACCAGGACCTCATGGAGGTGGTGGACTACTTCGTGGCCCAGGGCCTGGCCGATCCCGAACGCCTGGGGGTTACCGGCGGCTCCTATGGGGGCTTCATGACCAACTGGATCGTGGGCCACACCCGGCGGTTCCGCGCGGCGGTCACCCAGCGGTCCATCAGCAACTTCGTGTCCTTCTACGGCACCTCGGACATCGGCTGGCGCTTTTCGGAGCACGAAATCGGCGGCACCCCCTGGCAGAACCTTGCCACCTACTGGCACCGCTCTCCCCTGGCCTATGTGGAAAACATCCGGACACCGCTTTTGATCCTGCACGCCGAGGAGGACCTGCGGTGCCCCGTGGAACAGGCCGAGCAGCTCTTCGTGGCGCTCAAGGTGCTCAAACGCGAGGTAGAACTCGTGCGGTATCCCGGCGAAAACCATGAACTCTCGCGGTCGGGCCGGCCGGACCATCGCCAGGACCGGCTGCGCCGCATCCGCGAGTGGTTTGAAAAACACCTATTGAACCCCTCCTGAGCCCGGCGGCCTAACGCCGGGCCCACAGAAGTTCACCGGGACGGAGCCGCTCGCCGGTATGGCAGAGCCGTACAAAGGGCATCCCCTGCAACACCTGTTCCAGCTCAAACCAGGTGCCGTGGAACAGGTGCGACGGGCACCGGCAATCGCTGCTGCCGAACCCTTCCAGCGCCACCGGAAACCGGGCCGCCAGCCGCTCGGCCAGGCGGCATTCCAGGCGTTCCCGGGAGGGCACCAGATAGATCCGCCGGGGCGGCACCTGCTGCAGAATCTGGTCAATGTGCCAGCGCGGCCTGCCCTGGCCTGCAGCCAAACGCAGGTGACGGGCCACCCGCTGGAAGCCGGCCCGCCCCATGGCCGAGCCCACATAGAGCAACGGACTGGAAAGCCACGCCTCCTTCGGGCGGGCTACCCACACCTCGCCCGGAAACTCAAAGTACAGCACATAGGCACCGGTTCGGGTTACCATGGCCGCTATAGGATAGGGCCGGCGTTGTACAATTGATAGCATGGCCCGCAAGAAACGCCGCACCGGCGCAAAGCGCCGGAAACCCCAGAAGCCGAGCCCGGCCCGGAAACCGGAACAAAAGCCCCCCGCGGCGCCGAAGCCGGCCACTCCGGAACCCGAGGAACCCCGATCCGGCCTCCAGGGGCCCCGGCGGAAGCGGGTGGTGCTCATGGACCTGCCCTACGGCCGGATTCGGCAATGGGAATTCGGCCTGCGGCGGTGGCGCGGGCTCAAGGTGCTCGCCGCCGTGCTCGCGGCCGCAAGCCTGGCAGGTTTCGCCTTCGGCCTTTATGGCCTGTGGCACTGGCAAACGCTCCGGGCTCTGAAGCAACAAAACCATGAACTCCGCCGGGAACTGGAGAAAACCGTGGCCCTGAAGCAGGAATTGCAGCGGGTGGAGCAGTTGAGGCGCCGCATCCTCTACTTGATGGGCGCGCTCAGCGACACCTCCGACTCGGCCGTGCTCCTGGCAAT
>WGAB01000253.1 GCA_015489295.1 Caldifarciminota bacterium | reverse complement strand
GTCCAGGTAGTCCACGGCCCGTTCGGCCACAAAGGCGGCGAGTTCCGAGGCCACGGAGAGGATTCGAGGGGCTTCGACCACGATTACCAGGCGTCCGGTTTTGGCCACCGATTCCAGGAGGGTGGGACCGTCGAAGGGCAGGATGGTGCGGAGGTCCAGGATTTCGGCGGAAATGCCTTCCTGCTTCAGGGTTTCGTTGGCCCGGAGTACTTCGTGGAGCAGGGCGCCATAGGACACGAGGGTGACGTCCGTGCCCTCCTGCACCACCCGGGCCTGCCCCAGGGGAATCGTGTACTCGCCTTCGGGCACCTCTTCCTTGACGCCGAAGTAGATCTTTTTGGGTTCCAGGAACACCACGGGGTCTTCGTCGCGGATGGCCGAAATCAGGAGGCCCTTAGCCTCAGAGGGGGTGGCCGGGATCACCACCTTCAGACCGGGGATATGGGCGAAGATGGCCTCCGGGCTCTGGGAGTGGTACAGGCCGCCCTTGACGCCGCCGCCGTAGGGCGAGCGGATCACCAGGGGCACGCCGTACTGCCCGCCGGAGCGGAACCGTTCCTTAGCGATGTCCGAGATCACCACATCAAACCCGGGCCACAGGAAGTCCACGAACTGGATCTCGGCCACCGGCCGAAGGCCCATCAGGGCCATGCCCGCGGCCATGCCCAGGATGCCGTTCTCGTCCAGCGGGGTATCGTACACGCGTTCCTCGCCGAACCGTTCCTGGAGCCCTTCGGTGACCGTGAACACGCCGCCCCGGCGGCCCACATCCTCGCCGAAGACCACCACGCGATCGTCGCGGGCCATTTCCACGGCCAGGGCGTCGCGCAGGGCCTGTGCCAGGGTCATTTTAGGCATGGGAACCCTCCTGCTCTTCGGCGAAGCGCCGGGCTTCCCGGGCCTCTTCCTGCAGGTACCAGGGGGTTGTGTGGTACACCTCGTGGAACATTTCGTCCAGCCTGGGCGGGCCGGCCTGTTCGGCCTGCTCCACGGCCTCTTCAATGGCGCGGTCGTACTCGGCGTGCAGGGCCTGTTCCTTTTCCTCGTTCCAGAGGCCCAGGTGTTCCAGGTAGCGGCGCATCCGGGCGAGCGACTCGCGCTGTTTCCAGGCCTCCACCTCCTCGCGGGAACGGTACTTCAGGTCGTCGTCGGCCGAGGAATGGGGGTCCAGGCGGTAGGTGAGGGCCTCAATGAGGGCCGGCGTATGTTCGGTGCGGGCGCGTTCGGCCACGAAGCGGGTAACCCAGTAGACGGCCAGGGGATCGCTGCCGTCCACATAGTAGCCCTCAAACCCATAGGCGCGGGCTTTCTCGGCCAGGGTTTCTGAGGCGGTCTGCTGTGCCCGGGGCACGGAAATGGCGTACTGGTTGTTGAAGATGAACACGATGAGGGGCAGCCGGTACACGCCGGCGAAATTCATGGCGGAATGGAAATGGGGTTCGCTGGTGGATCCCTCGCCGCCGTAGGTGATCACCACGGCGTTCTCGCGGCGGTACTTGAGGGCCTTGGCGGCGCCCATGGCCACCACATGGCCCAGCCCGACCGGGCTGCCCAGCACAAAGATCCGGAGATCTCGTTTGCCGAAGTGGGCGGGCATCTGTCGGCCCTTGGAGGGATCGGCGTTGGTGCCCAAGATCTGGCCGAAGAGTTCCACCAGGGTGGCGCCCCGGACATGCAGGGCCGGGGGCGTGCGGTAGTAGGGCATCACCCAGTCCTGGGGTTCCAGGGCCAGGAGGCTGGCCACCTGGGCGCCCTCCTGCCCCTGGATGGAAATGTAGAATCCGGCCTTGCCCTGGCGCACCAGGATCCAGCCCATCTGGTCCACCTTCCGACTCAGGACCATGGCGCGGTAAAGGTCCACCAGCTGGGCATCGGTCAGGCCGGTAATCCGGCGGGGATCCTGGTCTCCGATGGGGAGCCCTTCTTCGTTAAGGAAGCGCAGGGGTTCCCGGGTAAAGGGCGTGGGTCGGGTCAGGGTTTCTTGTTCCGGTGCCTGCAAGATCAACCCACCTGTTCCAGGGCCTTCAGGTAGTTGGCCTCTACCTGGGGCCAGTTCACCACGTTCCACCAGTTCTCCACGTACTCGGCACGACGGTTCTGGTACTTGAGGTAGTACGCGTGTTCCCACACGTCCAGGCCCAGGATCGGGATCAGACCCTCCATGAGGGGGTTATCCTGGTTTGGTGTGGAGAACACCACAAGGCGGCCGAAGCGGGTGAGGGCGAGCCAGGCCCAGCCGCTGCCGAAGCGGGTAAGGGCGGCCTGGGTGAACTGGGCCCGGAAGCTGGCGAAGTCGCCGAAGGTCTTGTCTAGGGCCTCCCGCAGGGCGCCGGAGGGCTCGCCGCCGCCGTTGGGCGCCATGATGGTCCAGAAGAGGCTATGGTTCAGGTGGCCGCCGCCGTTGTTCCGCACGGCGGTGCGGATTTCTTCGGGCACGGAGGCCAGGTTCCGGATCAGGTCCTCCGCGCTGGCCTTCTGGAGTTCGGGGTAGGGTTCCAGGGCGGCGTTGAGTTTTTTGACGTAGCCGCCGTGGTGTTTGGTATGGTGGATTTCCATGGTTTGGGCGTCGATATAAGGTTCCAGGGCGTCATAGGCATAGGGGAGTTCCGGCAATTGGTGTTTCATGGCATACCTCCTTCCTCAGGGGTTTAAAGGCGCCATCATTCTACCCCACGCCAAGCATGTTGTCAAGTTTGAGAAACTTGCTCAGAAAGGTTTTATAAGACTGATTGTAAGGTTTTGGGGAAACCGCTGCGGACGCTGGTTTTTCGCGCAACTTGTGCCGACCCTGGGATGGGTCTAAAATTGGACCGCCAAACAGCCATCGCACAAGATAAAGAAGGAGGTGCGTATGTGGCGTAAAAGCGTGAGCGCGGCGATCCTGCTCGTCGCTACCGCGGCCTGGGCCGCCAAGGGCGTGCCCCAGACCTCTCCCTTCTCGCTGGCTCCGCATCGGGCCAATCCGGGGATGGTGGCTCCGTCCTCCACCCTGCCCTCTACGGTTACCGAACACGGTTCCTTCTCGGTAGCCCATCTACCGCCCCACCCCCTGCAGGTTGCCGGTGGCACCGGGGCCCATCTCTTCCAGAACGAAGATACCCTGCGGTTTGACGATCCCAATACCGTGGACAACAACGCGATCGGTCTCACCAACGGCGGTACCTACCAGGCAGCCATCCACCTGACTTCCGATGAACTCGGAGCCTTCGGGGGCTACGGCATCGCTTCCGTGGTGTTTTACCATCACGAGGCGGGTACCCACAGCGGCCGCGTCATCATCTACGGCCCGGGTTCCCTGCCTGCCGACACCCTCGCCACCGAGGACTACACCGTGACCGGTGCCGGGTGGTATCGGGTGGACCTGATGGCGCCCGTAGCCATCGATCCTGCCGCTGACCTGTGGGTGTCCGTGGAGATCACCCATGCTGCCGGAGAGTATCCGATTTCGGTGGACGCCGGTCCGGCGGTGGACGGCAAGGGCGACTGGGTGTACGCCGACGGCCTTCCCTGGGACGAGCTCCAGAACTTCGGCCTCGACTACAACTGGGACATCCTGGCCATTGCCACCCCTATGCAGATGGGCGAAGACACCCTGCGGTTTGACGATCCCAATACCGTGGACAACAACGCGATCGGTCTCACCAACGGTGGCACCTACCAGGCCGCCATCCACCTGACGCCCGACGAACTCGGCCCCTACAACGGTTCCCAGCTCCTGGCCGTGTCCTTCTTCCATCACGAGGCGGGCACCCACAGCGGCCGCATCATCATTTACGGCCCGGGTTCCCTGCCCGCCGACACCCTGGCCACCGAGCCCTACACCGTCACCGGCGCCGGCTGGTTCCGGGTGGATCTCACCACCCCGGTGACCATCGACGGTTCGGCCGATCTGTGGGTGTCCGTGGAGATCACCCATGCTGCCGGGGAGTATCCGATTTCGGTGGACGCCGGTCCGGCGGTGGACGGCAAGGGCGACTGGGTGTATGCCGATGGGATTCCCTGGGACGAGCTCCAGAACTTCGGCCTGGACTACAACTGGGATATCATGGCGCTGGTGGGCGTCGGTGGCGGCGGTCCGGCCCACGATGTGGCCACCACCAGCATCCTGGCCCCTACGGGTTACCTCTTCCTGAACGATGTGGTCACCCCGCAGGCCAAGGTGCGGAACTTCGGGTCCAACACCGAGACCTTTGATGTCACCTTCAAGATCTTCGACGCCTCCCTGAACGAGATCTACAGCGATGTCCAGACCGTTACCGATCTGGACCCGGGTGCCAGCGAAACCGTGTCCTTCACCGACTTCACCGCCACAGCCACCGGTACCTTTATCACCCTGGCCTACGTGACCCTCGCGGGTGACGAGAACCCGGCCAACGACTCCGCGTCCGGCGACTTCACGGTGTTGGAAGGCCAGCTGGACTATGTGATCATCGACCTCGATCCTACGCCGCTTACCGGTCCCATGCTGCAGAACGCCCTGTCCATGCTGGGCCTCAACGGCGTGTACACCACGGACCCCAACGAGTTCAACAACCTGGCCCTGTATCGGAGCCTGTGGTTGCTGTGCGGCATTTACAACAACAACACCCAGATTACGCCCGATCAGGGTGCCCAGATCGAGGCCTTCCTTACCAACGGCGGTGCCTTCTTCCTGGAAGGTGGCGACGTCTGGGGCTATGACCCCGGTACCGGTGCCTGGGATCCGGGACCCTGGACGGGCGTGGTGGCCGCCGACGACGGAACCAATGACCTGGTCAATGTGCTGGGCCTCGACAACACCCTGATCCCTGGCCTGGCCGGGAACACCTGGTCCTATACCGGTGAGAACAACTGGATCGACCGGCTCACCGTGGGTCCGGTGCAGGGCGGCACGGCGGAGGCCATCTTCCAGAACCCGGATGTGGGTTATGACTGTGGCGTCGCCTACGACCAGGGCACCTTCAAGAGCGTGGGCGTGTCCTTCGAGCTGGGCGGCCTTAACGGCGCCATGTCCTTTGACTCCGTGGTCACCCTGATCGCCGACTTCCTGGGCGTGATCACAGACGTGGCCGAGACCTCGCCGGTGCTGACGCCGGTGAAGCTGCAGGTGCGCACGCCGGTTCGGCACACCGCCCAGATCGCCTTCACGCTGCCCTCGGCCGCCTCGGTGTCGCTGGAGGTGTACGACATCTCCGGTCGGCGGGTGGCCACCCTGGTGAAGGGTCAGGTTGCTGCCGGAACCCACACCGTCACCTGGAACGCGGCAAACTCCGGCGTGTACTTCGCCAAGCTCGCCACGCCGTTCGGCACCCGCGTCCAGAAGGTCGTGGTCCTGCGGTAATCGCCCTCCGGGCAAAGCCTTTCAAGGGGCCCACCGAGCGGTGGGCCCCTTTTTGTTGCTTTACAATACTTTCGGCCCATGACTGTGCACGACACGCTGGTCCGCCACATCGCCGAAACCTACGCGATCCACCCCAAAATCGCCGAGATCCTGGTCCAGAAGGGGATTACCACCCTGGAGCTGGCCCGGGCCACCTTTGAACCCACCCTGTCGAACCTGGTGTCCTGGCAGACCTTGCCTGATATAGAGGCTTTGCTTCGGGCTGTGGACCAGGCGCGCCAGCGGCAACAGCGGATCCTGGTGTGGGGCCACGAAGACGCCGATGGGTTCACCTCCGTGGCCGTACTGCTGGCCGCCCTGCAGCACCTGGGCCTGGATACCCGGTACTACGTGCCCTCCAAACGCCAGGAGGGGCACGGCCTGGGCGAGCAGGGGTTCGCCTACGCTCGCGAGCAGGGTGTGTCGCTGATCCTCACCGTGGATTGCTGCGGCAGTGACCGGGCGGCCGTGGACCGTGCCCGGGACCTCGGGTTCCAGGTGGTGCTGACCGACCACCACGAACTTCCCCGCGAACTGCCCGAGGCGCCGCTGGTCAATCCCAAACGCGGGGGCGGCTCCTTTCCCTACCTGGCGGGCGTGGGCGTGGCCCTCAAGGTGGCCTGGGCGCTCGTGGACGCCTTCCAGGGCTTAAGCCTTCAGGCCTTCCGGGAGGCGTTTCCCTGGAGCTTTGCCTATGCGGCCATCGGTACCATCGCCGACCGGGTGCCTCTGTTTTCGGAAAACAAGATCATCGCCGACG
>WGAB01000252.1 GCA_015489295.1 Caldifarciminota bacterium | reverse complement strand
GTGTAGAGGTCTTTGATCTCCAGGCCGGAGATGGTCTGGTAGCGGGGTTTCTGATCTTTGAAGGCCCTGCGTTTTTGGAGCCACTGCTCAAATTTCTCGCGGATCTTGTTGAGGTCCATTGCCACACCTCCAATCCGGGCCACAGGCGCCCTTTTCGGCATATTATAACGCTCTGGCCCTTCAGCCCTTACCGCTCAAACACGGCCAGGGTCTCGACATGGAAGGTGTGGGGAAACATGTCAAAGGGCTGGAGCCGCACCAGATCGTAACCCAGGTCTAAGAGGCGCCGGGTGTCCCGGGCCAGGGTGCTGGGATTGCAGGAAAGGTAGAGCACCTGGCGCGGTTTCCTCAGTTCCACGGCCTGCAGCAGATAGGGGTCCAGGCCCTTGCGGGGTGGGTCCACCAGCAGCACCTCCATGTCCTTCACGGTGAGCAGCACATCCTCGGCCCGGCCCTCAATGAACTCCACATTCCAGGCTTCGTTGCGTTCAATGTTCTCCTGGGCGTCCACCACGGCCGGCCCCACCACCTCAATGCCCACCACCCGGCGGGCCAGGTCGCTCAGGCCGATGGCAAACACCCCCACGCCGGCATAGGCGTCCACCAGGGTGGTGATCTCCCCGGGTTCCAGGATTTCACGCACCGTTTGCAGGATCTGTTCCAGTTGCCGGGTGTTCACCTGGAAAAAGGACGGGGCCGACACCCGAAAGGTGTGGCCCAGCACGCGCTCCAGATAGTAGGGGTTGCCCAGCACCCGGCGGGTTTCCGGGCCCAGGATGCGGTTCGTGCGTTCCGGGTTGCGGTTCTCGGCCACGCCGATGATCTGCTGCGGGTTCAGGGCGATGATCTTGTCGGCCAGAGATCGGGAAATGGCCCAGTCCTTGGTGACCAGCACCACTAAGATCTCGCCGGTGTGGCTGCCGGTGCGGAGGATCACATGGCGGAGTTTGCCGAAGTGCCGAACCTCGTCGTACACGGTGAGGGGTTCCGATGCCAACAGGTGCTTGAGGGGGCGGATCAGGTGGTCCAGGGCCTCCTCGGCCACCGGGCAGTGATCCAGGTCCACCACATAGTGGGTGCCCTCCTCGTAAAAGCCCATGAGCAGTTTGCCGCGGATGCGCTTGACCGGCATCTGCAACTTGTTGCGGTAGTGCCAGGGCCGGGGCGAGGCCTTGACCTCTGCCAGGGGCAGGTTTTCCATGCCTGCAATGTGGGCGAAGGCATCGCGGACGATCTCGGCCTTGAGCTGGAGTTGGTACGGGTAGTCCACCATCTGCCACTGGCACCCCCCGCACCGGGGAAACACCGGGCACCGGGGTTCCACGCGATGGGGCGAGGGTTCCGGGATGTCCAGGATTTCGGCCCGGGCGTAGTCGCGCTTGCGCTCGGTGATGCGGACCCGCACCCGTTCGCCGGGCAAGGCACCGGGCACGAAGATGGTGTACCCCTCCAGCCGGGCCAGACCCTGGCCCCGGGGTACCACCTTTTCAATGTTTAGCACGAGGGTGTCGCGTTGCGGGCTCATGGGCGTGGTTGCGGAGTATACGGGATGGCAGAGCCCAGGGAAACGCGATGCCCTCCGGTGGTGTTGCTTCCTGGCCCGTGCTGCCGCTACCGCAGGAACGCCCCGGACCTCTTCGGTTTGCCGGGCCTGGACGGCCGGAGCCGCACCGGCTGCATCACCTGCCGGCTCAGGCGCGCCAGGTCCTGGTCGTCCACCTGCTGGTCCTGGTTCACATCGGCCCGGCGCCACGGCGAAGGGAGCACGCCGTGGATATAGAGGTACGTGCTCAGAGCCTCAATGTCCCGGGCGTCAATGACGCCGTCGGCGTTGACATCGCCCACCAGGAACGCCACGGCCTGCAGATGGTACAGGCCTCCGGTGTGCAGATAGGTGGCCGACTGCATGGGGGCCGTGGCCAGGGCCGCCAGGCTGTGGTCCAGCCGGTAGGTGCCGGAACCGCTCCGCCGGCTTGCACAGGCCGTCTGCTGCCCCAGGAGCAGGTAGGTGCCGGCCCGGAGTGCGCCCGCGGCGAGAAGCAGCGCCAGGATTGCCGCGAGCCTGCGTTTCATCGGTTGCCTCCGCCGCGGGCCTCCAGCAGGGCCCGGAGACGCTCAATCTCCCGCTGCTGCTCCTTCAGGGCCTCCACCAGCAGGGGCACGAGCTGGCTGTAGTCCACGCCCTCCACCGAACCATCGTCCCGCAGGGTGACCACCTCGGGCACGATGCGGG
>WGAB01000251.1 GCA_015489295.1 Caldifarciminota bacterium | reverse complement strand
GCAGTGGACCAACCCCTCGCTTACCCTTGATGCATGTTCTGGATGCCGCTGCTTCTCTCGCTTCTGGGCCTGCCCCAGGATGCTCGATCCGCGCTCTTCGGGGGGCTGGATTTCGCAGCCCCGCCCACCGCGTTCCTCTCTACGCCCTCCGTGCTGACCCGGCTGGAACAGCCGAGTTCCGGCATTTCCTACGGCCTTTGGAATCACAGCCTCTGGCGGCAACACGCCGGGGTCGCCACCGCGGCCCATGCCTGGCGCGTGCGGCCCCATTTGTACGCTGGCCTGGCCGCCACCTACGGACAACGCCAGACCTCCTGGGGCAGCGGCCTCGGCGGCGCCCTGGCCTACCGGTGGCGACGCTGGCACCTGGGGATCGCCCTGGAAAACCTGTTTCCGGCGGATTCTTCGGTGCCCCCGCTCGCGGGCCGGGGCGGCCCACGGCTGGCGGCTTCCGTGTTTTACCGTCCCCCGGAAATCCGCTACGGCTTCTTCGGCGCGGGCGTGCGGAACGCCTCCCTGTGGCCCCACACCCGCCGATACTGGGGCGGCCTCTCACTGAACCTCACCCGGGTTTCCCGCTGGCTTCCCTGGATCGTGGGCGGCTTCGTGTACCGGCCCGAGAGCACCCGTCTGGTACTCGCAGCCTGGAAACCCTGGTCCCTGCCCACGCCCCGGCGCCTGCCCTGGACCCTTCCCCTGCTCACCACCGGCCTGGGGGTCCACCTGGAAACCCAGGCCTTCAGCAACCCGCGGATCGCCGTGGGCCTCGGCCTCCTGAGCCGGCGCCAGGAGGCCACCGATCTGGATTTCCAGTACACCGGGCTGTTCCGGTACCGGCACTGGCCCCTGCGCCACTGGGAACACCGGGTGAGCTTGGTGGTCCACTGGGGCAATGCCCGCAGGGAGCAGCAGGAGCAGCAGCGGCGCCTGCGCGCGGAACAGGAACGCCAGGAACGGCTCCAGCGCCTGGAGGCCCGGCTCCAGGAACTGGAACGCCAGCAGCAGCGGCTCCAGTACGAATGGGAGGTCCTGGAGCAGGCCCGGGAACAGCTGGAACGGGAGCGCCAGAGCGTGGAGCAGGCCCGCCGGCAACTGGCCCGGTCGATCCAGCCCACGGAGGCGCCGCCGACCCTGGCCCAGCTGGACTCGCTGCCCGGCCTCGAGATTTCCGACGAAGACTCCCTGATCCGGATCCGGGCCACCGAACAGGTGCTGCGATTTGACCCCGGCGGTACAGGCCTGCCCGTATCCGCCCTGCCCGTGCTCCAGAAAATCGCCGCCTATCTCCGGGCCCACCCGGAATTCCAGGTCCGCATCGTGGGCCACACGGACAATGTGCCCCTGGGCCGGGCGTGGCGCAAAAAGTACCGCAACAACAAAGGGCTTTCGCTCGCCCGCGCCCGGGCCGTTCGCGACTACTTTGTAAAGGTGGAAGGTCTGCCGCCGGAGCAGTTTGAGGTGAAGGGCATGGGGGCCTCGCAGCCGCTCGCGCCGAACACCACCGAAGCCGGCCGGGCCCGCAACCGCCGCGTGGAGATCCTGCTGCTAAAACCCAAAGCCTCAAAACCGGAGGAGTCGTCGCCGTGAGCAGGCCCCGCGTGTTCGTCACCTCGCCCCGGATCCCGGGCAACGCGCTGGAAAAACTCGCCGCCGTGGCGGAGGTCACGGTGTTTCCCGAAGACCGGGCGCCCACCCGGGAGGAGCTCCGCCAGGCGGTGGAAACCTACGACGGCATCCTCTGCCTTTTGCGCGACCGCTTTGACCGGGATCTCCTGCAGCACGCCCGACGCCTCCGCATCCTGGCCAACTACGCCGTGGGCTACGACAACATTGATGTGCAGGCGGCCACCGAACGCGGGATCCTCGTAACCAACACCCCGGACATCCTGTCCAATGCCACCGCCGAACTCGCCATCGCTCTGATGTTTGCCGTGGCCCGTCGGATCGCCGAGGCCGACCGTTTCGTGCGCCAGGGAAAGTTTCAGGGCTGGCAGCCCGACCTGTTCCTGGGCATGGAACTCGCCGGCGCGGTGTTCGGGGTGGTGGGCGCGGGCCGCATCGGCACCCTCGCCGGCCTGAAGGCCCACGCCCTGGGCATGCAGGTGGTTTATTGGTCCCGCCGCCGGAACTACACGCTGGAGGGCATGACCGGCGCCCGGAAACTGCCGCTGGACGATCTGCTGAAAACCGCGGATGTGGTGTCCATCCACCTGCCCCTCACCCCGGAAACCCGACACCTGATCAACCGGGAACGCCTGGCCCGGATGAAGCCTACGGCGATTCTCATCAACACGGGCCGCGGCCCGGTGATCGATGAACAGGCCCTGATCGCCGCCCTCAAGGAAGGGCGGATCCGGGGCGCCGGCCTGGATGTGTACGAACACGAGCCCCGGGTGCCGGAAGAACTCAGGCAACTGGACAATGTGGTGCTGTTGCCCCATATCGGCTCGGCCACCCACCGCACCCGAGAGGGCATGGCCCACCTGGCGGTGGAAAACCTGATCCGGGTGTTGCAGGGCCAACCTCCGCTCACACCGGTCAACCCGGAGGTTCTGCAACGGTGAAAACCACCGGCACCCTGGCGGCCTCGCTGGTCCTGTGGACCCTGGCGCTTTTGCACCTGAGGGCCGCCCTGGGGCTCCAGGTCTGGAAACATCAGGGTGCCCGGCTGGAGGTGGTGCTCGCCCCCGGCACGCCTGAAGGCCGACTGCGCCCTCTCCTGGAAACCCTGCCGGGCCTGGAAAGCCTCACCTACTGGCCCGCCGAAACCGTGGCCCGGTGGATCGCGCAGCGCGACACCCTGCTGGAACGGGGGATCCAGACCGTGGGGCCGGAGGTGGTCCCCCCGGTGTGGACCGCCCACCTGAAGGCCGAGTGGAACACCCCGGGGTACCGGCAGCGGATCCGGCGCCTGCTGCAGCGGCCTGAAGTGGCCGGAATCTCGTGGCAGGCGCCGCTGGACCCGCGCGGCCGGTTCCCCCGGTTCCTGGAACTCCTGCTCTGGATCACGGGCGGCGTTCTGGTTGGCATCGCTGTCGTCACCTCGGTGGAGGCGCTGTCCCAGGGGTCCTTTGCGGAGGTCCTCTCCTGGGGCCTGTGGATGGCCGCCGCGCCCCCCGGCATCCTGTTTCTCCTGGACGAGGCGGCTCGGGTGTTCCCGGGCCGCAATTTCTGGCCCCTGTACCTCCTGGTGCCAGCCCTTATGCTGTTCCTGGTGATTCCGGTGGCCCTGGGGGAAGAAAACGGCTCAGGGCTGCAAAATCCTCAGGGAACCGAAGGGGCGTCTTGAGTGCTGGCGCGCGGAACGGAGCCAAAGCCTCACCCCCGGAACACCGGTTGCAAAACACAAGAAGCCGCTCCAATCCCAGCCGTTCCAGGGCCTGCCGGATGCGGCGGGCCTCGGCCTGAGCGGCCTCTTCCGGGGTGAAAACGACCAGCCAGTGGATCTCCCGGAACCAGACCAGAAGCCCCCGGTAACGCTCCAGCAGTCGTAGCAGCTCCTGGAGCACAGGGTCCTGGCCCGGGGTTTCCCCCTGCAGGCGGGAAATCGTGGTTTCCAGTTCTCGAATCTGCTTTCGGAGGGCCAGCAATCGCTGGACCCACAGGAGCCCGGCATAGGGGTGGTGCACCAGCCGCAGGGCCAGGCCGGTGGGCGGCAGGTCCAGGGCCACCGCCTGCCACGGCCCGGCCTTCACCTCCTCCAGCACGGCCAGATACGCCGATTCCTCGGCGCCCGGCGCGTACCGCAGGGTGTCCAATGCCCTTTCCAGGTTCAGTACCTCCAGGTGCCGGTACGAGGTTTTGACCAGGGAAAGGACCTGTTCCAGCGCTTCGCGGGCCCGCCGGTCGATGTCCACCTCCTGGATCCACAGGTTCGCGGCCACCGGCGTCGGGCGGTCCTCTGCTGCGACCCCTGTGTAATCCTTCAGATTGTGGGCCGGGTCCAGGGACAGGACCAGGGTTTTCCGGCCCTCTTGGGCCTGACGCAGGCCCCAGGCCAGGGCCAGCGTGGTTTTGCCGACCCCACCCTTGCCGAGAAACGCGCAGGTGTTCATCCGAGTTCCAGGTGGGCAAAGAGTTCGGTCAGGCGATCTTCCAGGGTTTGCGTGCGGCGGAGAAGATGCACCAGGTCGTCCTCCAGATAGGGCAAAAGATGCAGGGCCACATCCCCGGGGGCCAGGGGCAAGCCGATCAGGGACCCCAGGGTGAGCAGAGCAAAGGCCTCGCGCCGGAACTGCAGTTCCAGGCGCAGTTGCTGGGTGCTTAGCCCTGCCAGAAGCCTGCGGAGATCCCGCCACATGGCCGTGATTGTAAGGCTCAGGGATACGGAAACCGCGCCAGGAGACGCTCGCGGGAAAAGTCCCAGAGGTCCAGGGCTACCGGCGTAATCTCGGCATAGATGCGGTGCAGCAGCCAGTCGCCGGGTACCAGCACCGTGGTGTTGCCCTTGCGGCCCACGAAGGGCAGGTGGTAATGGCCCATGACCACCAGGTCGTAGCCCGTGGGCGCGCGGCTCAGGATCTTTTGCCGCAGCACTTCGGTGTTCTCGGGTTCCCGCATGCGGGAAAGCAGGGCCACCCATCGGGCCAGGGCGATGCCGACATCGGGGTGGACCCAGCGGTAGAGCCAGGTGGCCACGGGGTTGCCCAGCACGGCGTGCACCAGCCGGGCGCCCCAATCGCGGGAGAGTTCATGGCCGTGGATCATCCAGACACGGCGGGTCCCCAGGGTAAGGAACAGGCCCTTTCGCACCACGCGCAGGCCGGGCACAGCGCGTTCCAGCCCCGGCCCCACCCACAGGTCGTGGTTGCCGGGCAGGAAATAGACCGGCACCCGGCGGGCGACCCCCCGCAGGGCGCACAGCACCTCCTCAAAGCCCGTGGGCAGCACGGAGCCGTACTCAAACCAGAAGTCAAACAGGTCGCCGAGGATCACCAGGGCCTGAAACTCCGGAGCCTTTTCCCTCAGGAACCGGGCGAAGCTCCGGCGGCGTTCGGCCTCGGTATGGGCAAAGGCCCGGGCCCCGAAATGGGCGTCACCCACCACGCCGATCTTCACGGGACCCACCTCCTCAGCCGCCAGAGCAGCCAGAAGAAGCCCACCACGAGCAGGGTTTCGGCCCAATCCGGGCGGCCCTCGAGTGCCACCAGCAGGTTGGCGGCGGTCACCAGGAGCACGGTAAGCATGGCGGCCTCCAGCCAGAGCACGAGCGTACGGCGGGCTCGGGGCTCAAGAGGCAGGTTGCCGGCCTCGCGGTACAGGCGTTCGGCAATGGCAGGAACGGCCAGGGCAAAGCCGAGCACAACGACGAAAGCCAGCCACCAGCCCGGCCCTTGGCGCCGGGGAATCCGGCCGAAGAGGAGAAAATCGGCCCCGGCCACGGCCGCGAGGTACAGCACGATCGGGCCGAGCCAGGAGCGGAGCCTCATGGCCTCCCCTCCTCCACGCGCTGGAGCGTGGCCACCATGGTACCGAAGGAAAGCGCGGTTTCAATGCGCAGGGGCAGCCGTCGGCCGTCGTCGGAGAGCCAAAGCACGAAGTCGCCGCCTCCCTTGAGGATGCCCGAGGCCTTGAGGTCGGAGGTCAGCACCCAGGCGGGCACCGGCCCTTCCGGTCCCGGCACCCGATCCCGCCGTTCCACATAGATCCGGAGCCAGGTGCTTTCCCGGTCCACATGGTACGGAACCCGCAGGGTGTCGCCCGCCCTGAGCGGCACGGTGCGCAGGTAGTAGTACAGAGCCAGGGGATCCAGGGCCCCCGGCGGTGTGGGCAGGGTGTCGCCGTTTTCGTACACCGCCACCTGCCGTTCGGGGTCGTACACGATGCGGCGGTGGGCACGATAGCTGCCCTCCTCCAGGTGCTTTTCGTACAGGACGCTTGCAAAGGGCGGGACCACCACCTGCGAGCGGATCCGGTCGTGCACCCGGAACAGGGCGTTGAAGAGGCCCCGGGTGCGGGCCTCCATACGGAACTCCAGCAGGGTGTCGCCCTGGGGCCGAACCTCCTGCCGCGTCACCTGCAGGGTCAGCCGGCCCGCGGGCACCACGCCAAACCGAACGGAGAACTCCAGGTGTTCCCCCTTGTGGAACGGCAGGGCCAGGAGCCCCAGGAGCAGCCATCCCGTGGGACTCGGCACGCTATTCCTCCAGGCCGTAGGCTTTGAGTTTGCGGTACAGCCGGTTCCGGCTGATCCCGAGAATCTTGGCGGCCTTGGACTTGTTGCCGCCGGCCATCTTCAGGGCCCTGAGGATGGTTTCCTTTTCCAGTTCCCGGATGGACATGGCGCCGGTGGGCGCCACCCCCAGGTCGGCCCGTTTGCGGATGTGCAGCGGCAGGTCGGTCACCCGGATGATCCGCCGCAGGCCCAGCACATACAGGCCCTCCACCGTGTTTTCCAGTTCCCGCACATTGCCGGGCCAGGGGTAGGACATGAGCACCTCCAGGGCCTCGGGTTCCACCCCCTCCACCTGCCGCCGGTAAATCCGGTTGAACTTCTGGATGAAGTGCTCCAGCAGGATGGGAATATCCTCCTTGCGCTCGCGCAGGGGCGGAATCTCAATGTGCATGACGAACCGGAAAAACAGGTCCTCGCGGAACTGGCCCTCGTCCAGGGCCTTCTGGATGTCGCGGTTCGTGGCGGCCAGGATGCGTACATCCACGGGGATCTCCCGGGTGCCGCCCAGGGGCCGGATCCTTTTGTCTTCGATGGCGCGCAGCAGTTTGACCTGGGCCTCCTGCGACATCTCCACGATTTCGTCCAAAAACAGGGTGCCGCCGTCGGCGGCCCGGAACAGGCCGATGGAATCGGTCATGGCGCCAGTGAACGCGCCCTTCTTGTAGCCGAAGAGTTCGGACTCCACCAGGTCCTTGGGCAGCGCGCCGCAGTTGACGGGAACAAAGGGCCCCTGCCGCCGGTACGACAGGTTATGGATCGCCCGGGCCACCAGTTCCTTGCCGGTACCGCTCTCGCCGATGATGAGAACCGGCGCATCGGTGTTGGCGGCGGCGCTCACCTTCAGGAACACCTCCTGCATGGCCTTGCTCTTGCCCACCATGCCCTGGAACGAGGCGCTGCGGGCGATCTCACTGCGGAGCTCCTCCACCTCCTGTTCCAGGCGCTTCATCTTGAAGATGCGGCCCAGCACCTTCAGCAGTTCGTCCTTGTCGAAGGGCTTGGTGATGTAATCGCTGGCACCGAGTTTCATGGCCTCCACAGCGGAACGGATGGTGCCGTAGCCGGTCATGATCACCACTTCGATGTCGGGATAGGTTTCCTTGATGCGGGTGAGCAGCTTCATGCCGTCCATGCCGGGCAGCACCAGGTCGGTGAGCACCACATGGTAGTCCGGGTCCTTTTCCAGGAGTTCCAGCGCCTTCTCGGCCGATTCCACGGCGCGGGTGGCGTACCCCTGGCGTTCCAGGAGTTGCACCAGGGCCTCGGCCATGGTGCGGTCGTCTTCCACGATGAGCACACGCTTAGGCGTTTTCATTCGCTTCCCTCGGTAAACGAAGGATAAAGGTGGTTCCCTTTCCTTTCTCGCTCCGGACCAGAATGTCGCCCCCGTGGTCCTCCACGATGCGTTTCACGATGGCGAGCCCCAGGCCCGTGCCCTGGCCGTAGCCCTTGGTGGTGAAAAAGGGCTCAAAGATGCGCTTCTGCACCTCGGGATCCATGCCCACACCGGTATCCTGCACCTCCACGGTCACAAACCGGTCGTCGCTGCGGAACCGCACGGTGAGTTCGCCGCCGTTGGGCATGGCGTCCAGGGCGTTGTGGATAAGGTTCAGGAGGGCCTGTTCCATTTCGTTGGAATCCGCGTACACCTCGGCCTCTTCGCACTCGCACACGAGCCGGGGTCGGATCCCCCGCTTGCGGAACTCCTTGTCGTAGATGACAAAGAGGTCTTCCACGATGGATCGCAGGTCCACCCACGAGCGGGTGCTGACCGAGGGGCGGGCCAGGCTCAGGAGCCGCTGCACGGTTTGCTTGCAGAACTTCACCTGCTTTTCGATCTTGGCCAGATTGTCGCGGAACCGGGGCGGTGCGTCTTCGCATTCCTCCTCCATCATCTGGGTCAAGAGCAGGATGGAAGCGAGCGGCGTGTTCAGCTGATGGGCAATGCCGGAGATCAGCTGGCCCAGGGTGGCCATCTTGTCCATGTGGGAGATCTGGCGCTGGATCTCCAGGAACTCGGTCATGTCATGGGCGATTTCCAGGATGCGGGCGTGGTTGCCGTTTTGCACGCCGGGATAGGGCGCCAGGGCCACCAGCACCTCCCGAAGGCGGCCGTCGCGATCGCGGCGCTTCTCGTGGCGCCGGCGGATCACCTGGCCCTCGGCCACAGCCTGGAGGGTCCGGCGAAACTCCTCGGGGTTTTCCACATAGGGCGGGATCCGGCCCAGCACCTCATCGCGCCGATAGCCGTAGATTTCCTCGGCCCGTTTGTTCCAATCCAGAACCCGGCCCTCGGGGTCGTACAGCACGATGGCGTCCTGGGCGAGTTCCACGATGGTGCGGTACCGTTGTTCCGACTCGGCCAGGGCGTCCAGGAGTTCCTCGCGGGACCGGTGCACATACCAGGCAGCCCAGAGGGCCAAAAGAACGGCGACGGCGATGCCTCGGGTGATGAAGAGCCAGTGCAGCGTAGCCGGGTCGGTGGTGTAAAAGAACCGGTGTTGCACCAGTTCCCACACGGCGAAGATGGTGCCGGCCAGGGTGAGGCTGGCGAGGGTGATAAAGGGCCAGTCAAACCGGGGTTTCCGGTACCTACCCCACACGGAGCGCCTCAAGGTCTCACCGGCTCCCAAGCGGAGCCCTTACTTGGAGTAATCGTAGAACCCCCGGCCGGTTTTTCGGCCCAGCAGGCCGGCCGCCACCATGTTGCGGAGCAACGGGGCCGGGCGGTACTTGGGGTCCCCCAGGTCGCGGTGCATCACCTCCAGGATGAAGAGCACCACATCCAGGCCGATGAGGTCGGCCAGGGCCAGGGGCCCCATGGGG
>WGAB01000250.1 GCA_015489295.1 Caldifarciminota bacterium | reverse complement strand
TTGCGGGGTTCGTGGTGGACCTCCCGGGGAAGGTTGGCGTACTCGGCTTCCGACACATAGGGCGGGTTGCTGACCACAAGGTGCAGGGTGGCCGTGCCGAAGCCCGAAAGCAGGTTCGCCTGCACCCAGTGCACGCTGGCGATGCCGAGCCTATGGGCGTTCCGCCGGGCCACCCGGAGGGCCTCAGCCGAGAGGTCGGTGGCCACGACCCGGGCGGCAGGATAGTGCCGTGCCAGGTACAGGGCCAGGGCACCGGAGCCCGTGCCCACATCGGCCACCCCTGGAGCCGACCAGCGGCGCGCCCGTTCCAGGGCCACAAGGGCCAGGGTTTCGGTTTCGGGCCGGGGAATGAGCACCGCCGGCGTCACCTCCAGGTCCAGGTCCAGGAACGCCCGGTGGCCCAGGATGTAGGCCAGGGGCTCGCCCTGGCGGCGCCGTTGCACCAGTTCGGAAAGCCAGGGATCCAGCCCCTCGGGCAGGGGATCCAGGAGATTCAGCCCCAGGTGGAAATAGATCTCCCGGGCCTCGGCCTCCGGCTCCGGGCTCACGGCCTCAAGCATCCGAGCCAGACTTCTGAAGTTCCTCAAGGCGACGGGCTTCTTCATGTTCCCGAAGGGCCTCAATGACAGGGTCCAGGTTGCCCTCCAGCACGCTTTCGAGAGCATAGAGGGTAAAGCCGATGCGGTGGTCGGTAACCCGGTTCTGGGGGAAGTTGTAGGTGCGGATCTTCTCGCTGCGGTCGCCGGTGCCGATGTAGGTGCGGCGCAGAGCCGCCGTGCGGCGGCGTTCCTCCTCGCGCTTTCGGTCCAGGAGCCGGGCCTTGAGGATACGCAGGGCCTTGGCCCGGTTTTTGTGCTGCGAACGCTCGTCCTGCACGCTCACCACGATGCCGGTGGGCAGGTGGATCACCCGCACGGCGGAGTCCGTGACATTCACATGCTGGCCGCCGGGCCCGCTGGCCCGGAAGGTTTCAATGCGGATCTCGTCGGGCTTGATCTCAATGTCGGTTTCTTCTTCGGATTCCGGCATGACCACCACGCTGGCGGAGGAGGTGTGGATCCGGCCTCCGGACTCGGTCACCGGTACCCGCTGTACCCGGTGCACGCCGGACTCGTACTTGAGGTGGCCGTAGGCGCCCGGGCCTTCAATGAGCACCACAGCCTCGCGCACGCCGCCCAGTTCGGTTTCGTGGAGTTCGGTGATGGAGGTTTTCCAGCCCTTTTTCTCGGCGTACTTCAGGTACATTTTCAAGAGGTCCCGGGCGAACAGGGCGGCCTCCTCGCCGCCGGTGCCGGCCCGGATCTCCAGGATGGCGTTGCCCCGGTCTTCGGGGTTTTCGGGCAGGAGGCGCCGCCGCAGTTCGGTTTCCAGGCGGGGGATCTCCTGTTCCAGGTGGTTAATCTCCTGCTGGATTTCGGCCCGTTCGGCCTCGTCGGCGGCCTCGGCAAGCATTTCCCGGTACAGGGCCAGATCGGCCCGGGCCTGATCCAGCCGATCCATGAGGTTCAGAATTTCCCGGAGCCGGTTGTACTCCCGCGACACCTCCTGGAGTTTCCGGTGGTTCTGGAGCACCTCCGGGCTCTGCAGGGCCTGTTCCAGTTCCTGAAGGCGCTTCTGGAGGGTTTCGCGGTGTTCCTGCATGGCTTAACGGTACAGGTTGTGGGCTTCCAGGTAGGCGCGCACGGCGTCGGGCACGAGGTACCGGATGCTCCGGCCCTCCCGAAGGCGGCGGCGGATTTCTGAGGAGGAGATGTCCAGCAGGCGGGTTTCCAGGAAGCGTACCTGGTTGTCGTGGGGCCGGGGTTCGCGGGCGCTGCCGGGCCGCCGGAGCACCACCACCTGCACCTGCCGCAGGATGGCCTCGGGCTCGTGCCATTCGTGGAAGTGGCGGTACTGGTCTTCGCCCATCAGAAAGAAGGCCTCGTGGCCCTCCAGTCCCAGGTGGGGCAGCACGAGGGCGGTGTAGGTTCGGGGCAGATTCAGCCGGGCTTCCAGGTCGGAGGGCACGAAGGCCGGCATGCCGACGGTGGCCAGTTCCACCATGCGGTACCGGTGTTCAAAAGGTGCGTGGGTATCCTTGTGGGGCGGCCGGGCGCTCACCAAAAAGAGGATCCGGTCCAGGTTCAGGAGTTCCAGCACATCCTGGGCCAGGATGAGATGACCGTGATGAATGGGGTCGAACCGCCCCCCGAAGATGCCGATGCGCATGGCGGGCTAAACGGCTTCGCGGACCTCAATCCGCTGGCCGGGCTTCCGGCGTTTCCAGGCGCGGCGCCAGCGGGCGAGGAGCACCCGGGCGCGTTCGGGCTCCATCCGGTCGGTAAACAGGATGCCGTCCAGGTGATCAATCTCGTGCAGCAGCACCCGGGCGTAGTAGTCCCGGGCCCGGATCAGGATGGGCCGGGTGTGGTCGCCCACCACCTCCAGAGCCTCTACTTCCACATAGGCGGGCCGTTCCACCTCGGCGTAGAGCCCGGGGATGGACAGGCATCCTTCCTCGTCCACGGCCCGGCCGTCAAAGAACTGCACCACCGGATTGATCAGGAGTTGCACGCCGTCGCCCAGGCCCAGGGGCTCCTTAAAGACCGCGATCACCCGGTGCAGTTCCCCCACCTGGGGAGCGGCCAGGCCCACACCCCGGTACTCCAGCATGGTTTCGCCCAGATCGTGGGCCAGCTGGAGGATCTCCGGTGTCACCTCCTCCACGGCCCGGGCCTGTTGCCGGAGCACCGGATCGCCCAGAATCCTAACCCTTCTTACCGCCATTTTTCTTCTCCGCCCCCTTGGCGCCGGACGGCGTGGGGTTCAGCACCCCGCGGATGGCGCCCTTTTCCACCTTCACCTTTACCTCGGAGGGCACGAGGCGCAGGGTCACCATCTGCTCATCCACCTTGTCAATGATCCCGATGAGGCCGCCGGTGGTCACCACGCGGTCGCCCTTTTTGAGGGCCGCCAGCATGGCCTTGCGTTTCTTCTCCTGCCGCGACTGGGGCAGGATCAGCAGGAAGTAGAAGATGGCGAAGATGACGATCAGGGGAAACAGCATGCCCAGGAGGCCTCCGCCGCCTCCCGAGGCCTGCTGGGCGAAGGCCGCCGGTGCGACCAGCAGTGTACCAAGGATCCACCACAATCTCATGTCATTGCCTCCTTAAAAGTCCTGCCCCAGGGTGAGGTGGTACCAGGTTTCCCGGGACAGGTGGGTAAAGTCGGTGCGTTTTGCCGCATCCAGTTTGATGTAAAAGAAGCCCAGGGGAATCCGCAGGCCCATGCCCACACTGCTCAGGAGCATGAGGCGCCCTCCCTGCACCAGGCGGGTGGGGAGGCCCTTTAGTTTAATCCCGGGGATGTGATCGGGTAAGGGTTCCCCGGGGTACCAGGCGTTGCCGATGTCGGCGAAGAGCACGCCCCGCAGGGGCCCGAGTTCCAGGTTCACGGGGAAGGCAAGGCGGAGCCTGTCTATGAAGGGCACCCGCAGTTCTATGTTCAGCAGGGCCAGGTTGGTGCCCATCACTTGGTAATAGCTGTAGCCCCGGAGGGTTTCGGCGCCGCCGATCCAGAAGGGCAGGGCATCGCGGCCCCAGGCCTTGCCCAGCTTCAGCCGGGTGGCGATCAGGCTGCGCCGGCCCAGCCGGAAGTACCGCCGGAAATCGCCCAACGCGGTTTGCCACCGATAGGTGCCCAGTTCGGCGGCAAGGCCGGTGAACCAGCGGGTGCCGTCCAGGGGGTTGCCGAAGTAGGTGTACAGCACATTGTCAAACACGGCGCCGGTATAGAGTTCGGTCACCAGAATCGTACGGCTGGCGGTGAGCAGATAGTCGCCCACGGTGGGGTCGTACACAAAGAAGTACTGGTGGGGTCGGCGTAGGCCCAGGCCGCCCTCCAGCCGGAAGAAGCGGTTCAGCGGGAAGTACACGAGCCCCAGGGCGCCGCGATTCTGTTCCAGCAGCACATGGTCTGCGTCAAAGAAGTAGATTTCCCACTGCTGATACAGGTCCAGGCCCAGGTCGTAGCGGCGGGGCAGGTAGAGGTACAGGAGTTCCAGGTCGGAGTTTTCCAGGTCCTGGTAGAGGTCCGAG
>WGAB01000249.1 GCA_015489295.1 Caldifarciminota bacterium | reverse complement strand
GTCTTGCCGAGTTCCACATCCCGGTCGTGGTACCGGTATTCCCCGTACTGGGTGCGGAGGATGGGGTAAGCGGTGAGGCGGCGGAACCGTTTTTCGCCTGGTCCCCGTCGGTACACATGGAAGGCCACGGCAGGGTCCTCCTGGGGGGTGCCCCATGGCCTGTAGCCCCAGATCACCCGAAGGGTGCCGTCGGGCTTGGCCTTGACCCGTTTGGCCTGGGGCGGCGGGATCGGGGTTTCCTGTACCGTGACCCGGATTTCGTGTTGCCGCAGGGTTTTCCGGTTCTGGTCGAAGACCACCACGCGGTAGCGGTAGGTTGCGCCGGGCCTTCGGCCGGGGTCCAGGGCCATCCGGGCCAGGGCCCGGGCGGCTTTCCGGCTGAGCACCGTCGCCGCAAAGCCGTAAAAGGGGCTCTGGAGCCGACGGAAAAACTGGAAGGGCGTTTGGGAATGGGTGATCCGCATGAGGTCTTCGAAGGTCTTGACCCCGATGCGCTGCTGCAGGTCCTGGGCGTCGTGGGCCGACCAGAGGGTGTCGGGCGTGATCTGGGTTTCGGTTTTCTCGGGCAGTGGCCCCTGGCGGTACACCAGAATGCCGCCGCCTGCCGGCGGCGGTTCCACGAGGAGGAGAAAGACGGTATCGGCCTTGACCGTATAGACCAGATCCACCTGGGCGAAGGCCGGAACCACCAGGGCGCCCAAAAGGGCAATCATTTGTAGGAGCCGCTTTAGCGGCGATTTTTGGAACCGTTCTATCGCGGCTGGAGCCGCTCCTACGCGAGGCAAATCTTCTGTAGGAGCCGCTTTAGCGGCGATCTTCCAGGGATTTCTGTCGCGGCTAAAGCCGCTCCTACAACCGGCGATCTTCCAGGGATTTCTATCGCGGCTGAATCCGCTCCTACCTGGGAGGAAGGGTCCTCTGTTCATCACGGTTCCTCCAGTGGGATTCTGCTCCACCAAAAGGGATAATCGCGGGGGTCCTCCACAAGGTTCGCCCGGACGGGGTTCAACCACGAATAACGGATGACCTTTGCATAACCCTCGTCCTCCCGGATGAGGTGATCGTAGAAGCCCTTTTGCCAGACCGGACGCCCCAGCAGGTTTCCCAGCTTCCGACTGACCCTGCCCTTGAATCTCCGGATCACCGAGGAAAGACCTAAGCGGTTATGCAGCTGGAAGACCATGTGAACGTGGTCGGGCATGGCGATGAGAAAATAAGGGGTCCAGAGACCTTCCGCTTCAAGGCCAAGCAGGGTTTGTTTCAACACCCCAAAGGCCGCGGGATTGTTGAAGATCTTTCGCCTGAAACCGCTGCAGAGGGTAATAAAGTAGAAGGCTCCGGCCAGGGAAGTCCGACCTTTACGCAGCGCCTTCTGGCCTGGAAAGGGTTTTCTTTGAGGGGAGCCGTGATCAGGACGGTTCCGGCGTTGGGGGTTGTTTGATGCCAGGGGCAAACCTTCTGTAGGAGCCGCTTTAGCGGCGATCTTGGGGGCCGTTTTCTCGCGGCTAAAGCCGCTCCTACCGAGGGGGAAATTTTGTTGTGCGGCGGAGGCCGCGCCTGCAGGGGTGGTTTTCCTGGGTTTTTTCATCACGAACCCTCCGGCTCGAACCGGACCAGGGTCAGGGTCATAAAGCCCGAACGGCTGTAGGTGCCAAAGAGCAGGTACACCTTGCCCGTGAGATCCGCGGACACCTCACCGCTGAAGATCCCCGCGTGGTCTCCGAGGATGACCGGCGGATTGGGCGGGAACACGGCCCCCGGCAACTGCTCCATGAACTCGCCCAGGGACCGATAGGTGCGCCGCGAGTTCAAGAGGTCCTCCAGGGGGCCCGGATCCGTGTAGCCTCCGAAGAACACCACCGCCTGGAGGCCCGCCTCGTCATCGTCCAGGGCCTCCACGGTGAAGCTCAGCCTGTGGGTGGAGGCATCGTACCCAAGCTCATGGACCCCCGGAGGTGGGGGCGGTGTCGTGTCGATCCGGAAGAGCGTGGCATAGATGGGGCTGTAGGCTCCCTGCCGGTTCACCGCCCGCACTTCCCATCGGTACACCCGGCCGTGTTCCAGAAGACCTGTGGGCGGGGCGTACCAGGCCACATAGGTTCCGGGCGGCAGGCTGTCGGCGTAGAGATCCACCTCGTTGCCCTCCGGCCAGTCCTTGAGCACACCGCCGTGGGCCGTTTTGATGCGGAACTGGTACCCCAGGATGCCCGATTCGGGATCGCTGCCCGGGTCGGCGATGCCCAGCTTCAGGGAATCGATCCGCGGGTACCAGCCGTTGAGCGAGGTCACGGCGATGTAGGGGCGGCTCGGCGGCGTGGGATCCGGCGGAGTCACCGGACCGTACACCGTGGCCGAACCGCTGAGTTTCCCCGCGTAGTTCTCGGTGAACACCGACAGGTAATACTCGCGGTTGTACTGCACCAGGGTGTCGCCGACGAGGGTGATGTCCCGGGAAGGCCCCTCCCAGGCCCGGTATCCCACGCTCCTCCAGGCCTCGGGGTCGCTGTAGACATGGTGGGGCACGGTATCCAGGCGCACCAGGAACCTCCGGGTGCCGGACTCGGGGTCCGGGTCGGCGGTCAGGGTGAAGTACAGGGCAGGCGGCACCGGCGGGCCTCCGGTGGGTTCGGTGTACCAGAAGGAAACCGAGGCCGGGGGTGGCGAAGTGGTGTCCACCACCAGCTCCGTGGACATGCCCACATCGCTGGTATCGCCGGCGCCGTTTACCGCCAGAACCTCCACCACATAGCGCTCATTGTGGTCCAGGGAGAGCCCGCGGATGGTGACTTCGGTCATGGTGGCCGCGCCGGTCCAGTCGGTCACGGGCTCATAGGTGGGGATGAAGTACCCGCCGCCCCACCAGCCGCCGCCGACCCAGGTGTAGGTTTTGTGGGCCACGCGGTACAGGTACTCGCTGATGCCGGATTCAGGGTCCGAGCTGCCCCAGGAGGCGTGGATTTCGGTGGGGTTGCGGGTGTAGCGTTCGGTGGACGCGTGGTGGGGTCCCAGGGTTTTGCGGGAATAGGAGGCCAGGGACACATAGGGGGTGGCGGGCGGCGTCGGGTCGCCGGGGGTATAGGTGTGGGACCCGCCCACATCGCGGTTGCCGAAGGGCACGGAAAAGGTGAAGGCCCGGGCGATGGAGGCTCCGGCACCGCCACGAACCCGCAGTTTGAAGGCGTAACTCTCCTCGAAGCCCTCGGGGGCCGCATCGGGATCGGTGTCGGGCAGCAGGAAGAACCGGAGATGGGCGGCGCCGTCCCTGGGATAGCCGCCCTGGGTGGTGGCCTGCACCACGTTGCCGGCGCTCTTCAGGGGCATCCACAGGGTGCCACCGAAGTCTCGGCGCAGGCGGTACGCAAAGTCCAGAAGCCGATACGGATGGTGGGCCTGGAAGGTGATCATGACATCGGCGTAGTCGTACCGGTTGGTCACGTTCACCTGCAGGTTAGACAGCGTGGGGGCGGCAAGCTGCAGCATGGCCTCCTCGCGGATTTCGGCGATGGTGGGCTCCTGGTTGCCTCCTCCGGGTGGCCAGTTCGGGAACCCGCCGCCGAAGCTCGGGGGCACCCAGTTGCCCGGGGTCCAGCCGGGCGGCAACGACGGCAAAGCCACGGTATCCTCCCCCACCCAGAAGAGGTACCGGTCGGCCAGGTCGTAGAGGGCCGTGGTCAGGGCATGGCGCACCTCCTGCACCTGGTCCACCGCCTGGGTGAACCGGATATGGGGGGCCTCCACCGAATCGTCGTAGGTGGTATGGAACCGGTACCGCAGTTCGTCGGCCACCTGGTCGTAGTGCTCTGTAAACTCGGCGGTGCCGGTCCGGGGAATCTGGTACCACAGTTCAAAGCCGTTGTTGTTGCAGAAGTTCCGCCACCAGGTTTCGGACTTACCGGCGGTGTCCACCATGGCCAATTGTTCGCGGGCGGCCTCCAGGTCGCCCTGGTTGGCCAGCAGGTACGCCAGGAGTTTCCGGTTCATGGCCAGCTGTTTGACCTGGGGCAGGGAGAGCGAGGCGGTCTTGTTCATCACCGCGGTGTGAATATCGGCGGAGTCCAGGGCGAGGTTGTGGTGCCAGGCCACGGCCCAGTTGGACAGGCGGTTGGCATAGGCGAAGTACCGGGCGTAGTACTCCTGGTGATAGGCATCCAGCAGGGCGAACATCCGGGCCACCGAGTCCAGCACCGGCCCGGAGGTCAGCAGGTCAATAGACCGCAGGGAATCCCGAAGGGCCCGGATCTGGGCCTCTAGAAAGGCCTGCTGTTCGGCCAACTGTTGCGCGTACTGGGAAAGCCCCTCCCGGTTGGCCCGATCCTGCAGGGTATCCACCACCACCGTGGGGGTATCGGTCACCACCATGTAGCCGTTTTCCTCGTGGGCGGTGAGCGTGAAGTCCACCTGTTGCACCGGCCGCTGGGGTTCGTACTCGGTGAGGGCAGCGGCCTCCTGGAGCAACACCCGGATGTGGTTCAGGGTGGCGCTGGCCTCGGGCTGCAGCTCGTTGATGGCCTGGCGATAGACCTCCAGGGTGTGTTCCAGCGAACGGAGGGCCAGGGTGTCCGACGGCGGCGGTGCATGCTGGCCTTGATACACCTCGTTCAGCACCCGTTGCAGGGCCGGCGGCAGGTTGGAGCCCTCGTAATAGACAAAGGAAACGGCGACTCCGGAGTTCTGGAAGGCGTACCGGAAGGCCGTGGCCCTTTGCTCCTCCGAGAGGGCGTAGGCTGCGGCCGATGCCTCTTCCATGGCCTGGGCCGCCTCCTGGGCGGCCTCGTTCATGTTATGGGCCTGTTCCCGGGCCTCGGAGATCAGGCGTTCCATTTCGGAATCGCGGCCGAAGCCGCCGTCAAAGCCCTCCTCGGAGATCTTGGCCCAGATGCTGCCGTCCCAGCAGTACAGCCCCCAGCCCACGCACACCGAGAGGCCGGCCACGCCGTAAAGGTAATAGTGGCCTTCAGTGCCGAGCAGGCACCCCTCCAGCCAGCCCTCGGCGCTGGCGGCTCCCCAGAGGACCTCGGCCGAGATCCAGGTTTTCATGTAGCCGCCCCAGGAGGCGTCCACGATGTACCAGAACTCCGTCCGCATGCCCGACGAGAACTCCACGATCCAGAAGTTGTAGGAGATCTCCGACTGGGCCATGAGATAGAACCCCGGTGGCCCGATGAAGAACTCGCTCTCGGCCGAGATGATCTTGAGGATATCCAGGTCCAGGCCGCCCTGGATCCCCCAGGCGTCGGGGTTGTACACGAAGAACCCAAATCTGCCGTCCCCCTCAATGAGGGACACCACATCCAGCAGCACATGGATATGGCCCTCGGCAAAGAACTGCTGGAACCCGATTCCCAGGTGGAGGTCACCCCGGATCTGGTTTTCCCGGTTCAGGAGCACCACGCGGCCATCCAGGTTGAAGTACCGGTCGGTAACGGTCAAAAGAATTCGGCCGTTGGCCGCCCATTCGGAGACCACCGAGGCGCTGGCATAGAGGAGCACGGCGAACTCCGCCGAGGGCATCTCGATGCCGCTGGCAATCTCCGTGGGCACTTCGGAAAGCTCCTTGATGCGCTGGATGTCGGCCTCCTCAGGATTGTAGAAGAAGCCGCCGCCCACGCCGGTCAGGAGGATGAGCCCGGGGATGATGTCGATCCGGGTGTTCACCGCGGCAAACAGGCCGAAGCTCGGCTCGCCGTTGACCGTCGCGACCTTGCCGTAGGCGGCGATCCGGGTTTCCACGGGGATGATGTTGGCAACGCCCGCCATCACCAGCCGGAAGTCCTCGCCGGTTTCAAACTCCATGTCCAGGTGCATGTCCAGGAGCGAGGGGATGCCGAGGTTGGCGTCCTGGATAAGGAACCCGTAGCCTCCATCGGTCAGGCTGTAGGCCAGGAACCGCTCTACGCCGCCGCTGGCCACATCGATGATGTTCATCTCCAGGCCGAAGGAGAAGTAGGAATCCACGTGCTCAATGATCACGGTGGAGGTGTCGCCGTCCGGGGTTTTGCGTTTCACATGGAGGGTGGTGTCGGTTTCGGGGTCGCGATAGGTGATTTCTGAGACGCTCAGGGACACGATGTCCGCAATCGTGAGGTCGCCCCCCGTGATGGTGGGCCAGTCAATGGAACCATCGGAATGGATCTTGAAGTCGGTGAACTCAATGCCCCCGCTGCAGACCTCCAGGTTCAGGCGGAAGGAGCCGGAAAAGGAAAGCCCGAAGCTGCCCTCCTCAAAGGTGAGGTTGCCGATGCTGAGCTTCAGGGCCTCCCAGTCGATATCCGGCAGGGAGCCCGGCACCCGCACGTTCTCCTCGTGCCAGTCCAGGTCGCCGGAAAAGGCGAAGGTGAGGAAGGGGTGCGGCGTGCCGCCCTCCAGGTAGCCGAGGTCTACCTTTTTGGTGTCGTCAAACCAGAAGGCGGACACCAGGTCCACATGGCTTTCGGCCCAGTCCGAGGGCGTCAGGGTCACGGCGAGATACAGGAGGTCCAGTTTGCCGATCCACAGGTCCCATTCGGTGTCGTCGCCGCCGCCGAGGGTGGGGGTGGATTCGTTCACGAAGTAGACCGTGTTGTCGCCGGAAACCGAGCCGTCGAAGCCGATGTTGAAACCGAAGTGCTGGGTACCGGCGTCGTCAAAGGGTTCGGGCAGGTTCACGCTGCCCACCACCCGCAGGTGATTTTCGGTGATCCGAAGCGAATCGATGGAAAGGTGGTTCTCGATGATGGCCAGGGGTTCGCTCAGGAGATCGGCCGACTCGATGGAAATATCGCCGTTGGAGCCGATGCGGAGCTGGCGGAAGGTGACGGTGTTGTCTAAGAAGGTGACCTCCCCCGAGAGTTCCACATAAAAGACGCCGTCTTCATAGGAGAAGGCGAGCCCGGGAATGACTTCTCCACCTTCGGTGATATCGCGGAGGCCGAACTCCAGGCCGAAGAGCTGGAAGAACTGTTCGGGCGAGGGATAGTGGATCTCCGGCACCACCACATAGGGGGCCACATTCATCACCTTGAAGCCGGTAAAGGAAACCTCGAAGCCCTCGCCCAGCATGGGCAGGGTGAAGGTGCCGGAGAGTTCCAGGGCGAAGGTATCGCCCACGGTAACGTCGATCGGCGGGTGGCCCTCCAGGTTCAGGGGCACGAACCGGGCCACGGAAATCGGCAGGGTATCCGGCGGCTCGATGTTGAAGTCCAGGCCCTCGGTGCCCACGGACACCCAGAAGTGGATCGGCATCCGGCCGCCGCCCTCCTCCTGGAACAGGTCCACCGCGATGTCGCCGGAAAACCGCACCTGGGGCCCCTCGAAGTCCACCTCGGCGCCGTTCACCAAAAGCTTCAGGAAATCCAGGTCTAAGGAGTCCAAGTAGGTTTCACCGGCCGTGTGGCTTTCCTGCACGGTGCCGACCCGCGCGGTGCCCGTGAGCCCGTCGTTGGTAATCCGGAGGCTGTCAAACCTGAGATCCAGCCCGCCCAGCACCTCGGGCAGTTCGATGCTGGCGGAGAGGATGAGGCCGTAGGTGCCCTCCAGGTTCAGGTAGTGGAGTTCGGTGACATCCAGGGGCAGGCCCAGCCGCCGCAGGGAGAATAGGGTGTCCAGTCCTTCCGGGGGTTCCACATCGATGGAGCCGTCCACGAACTCGAAGCTCACGGGGTCCACGGTCACGCTGAAGGTCACGCCCAGGTTGGGAGTCCAGTCTTCGGTGCTCAGGGCGGGGATGTAGAGGTACACGGCCTCGCCCTCGCGGGTGGCCAGATGCAGCCGGGTGCCGTCTAAGGTGAAGTCGATCAGCAGGTTGCCCTCGTCGTCCCGGAGTTTCAGGTAGGCGATGGTGGTATCCGGCAGGCCGAGTTTGGCCGGGATGTTGAGGGCACCGGCGAGGTTGACATGCAGCCCGTCGGTGTCCAGCCAGGCGACGCGGGTTGTGTCTAAGAAGAACTCCACCTGTCCGGAGGCCACGCCGAAACTGGGGCTCCAGGTCAGAAGGAAATCGTCGGAGAACCGGGCCTTGAGGGTGTAGTCGGTGCCTTCCCATTTGAGGGTGACCATGGAGGAGTCGCGGATGGCAAGCCCGCCGGACTGCAGGGAAAGGTTCTCAGGCAGGGCCATCAGGAGCCCGGAGGTCCAGTCTTCGGGGAGGGTTGCCGTGGCGGCCACGGCCGCCCAGCCCAGGTTGGGGGCCTCGGGGTTCAGGCGAAAGCCGAAGCTGGACACAAAGTCGGCGCTGCCGGCTTTGACATGGAAATCCGAGAGGTCCAGCACCAGGTTGTTGAAGTTGACGCCGACATACTCGCCCTCTAAGAGGTTCAGGCGGCCGGTGCCGGCGATGTGGAACCCGGCGGTATCGATGCGGGCGGAATCCACACGGAAGGACAGCACGGGCTCTTCAGAGGGCAGGTTCCACAGGAAGGGGGTGGTAATGGCGATATAGCCGTCCACCAGGTCGGCGCCGATGATGTCAAATACCAGCCGCCCTTCGGCGGTGACGGAATCCGGCGGCGGGGAGGGGGCGGGCAGTTTCACCTGTCCCTGGAGGTCCAGGAGGGCCTTCTGGCTACCGGTTTCGGTGGTATCAAAGGTCAGGGTGGAGGTCACGATGTGCACCTTGAGGGCGCCCAGGTTCAGGGGGCAGGGTGGCACAAGGTTTTCGATGGTGCCCAGCATGGTGCCGTCGCCCTGGATGTGGAGGGTGAAGGCGGTGAGGTCCAGGGGGCCGGACTGATCGGGGCATACGAGTTCCGAAGGCAGGCGCAGTTTGCCGGAGATGTCCACGGAGCCGTCCACAGAGAGGCCGCCGGAAAGCGATGCCGAAAAGGCCCCGCCCAGCTGGATCAGGTAGAGGGCCACATCGCCGCCCAGGGGAATTTCGCAGCCGGGGTCCGGAAAGGTCTGGGTGGGCAGGGTAAAGGAAAAGGTGCCGCCGGAGAGGGCCACATCGTTCAGGTTGAGTTCCAGGCCCTTCATGCAATCGGGAAACACATCGGGCAGGTTCGGCATCGTAAAGGCGAGGTCCAGGTGGATCGGCACATCGTCGGGCCAGGAAAAGCCGCCGGTGCCGGGCCAGGTCAGGGTAAAGGCATCCAGGTGCAGCCC
>WGAB01000248.1 GCA_015489295.1 Caldifarciminota bacterium | reverse complement strand
TTTTCACGATTTTCCGGCGCACCCGATAGGGCAGGTCGCCGTACCGCGCGGGCCGGGCCGGAACCTCCTGTTCCACCCGCAAAAGGCGGTAGCCGTTGCGGACGCGTTCGGGCAGGGTCCAGCGGCCCACGGGCAGGTCAAACAGCCGGCGTGACCACGCATGATGAGGATCGTAAACCGCCGGGCGCTTGCCCGGGCGCCGCACCGATACCAGCCCGGGGAACCGCCTGGCTGCAGTTAAAGGCCGGTGCGACACCTGAGGAGGTGGCCAGGCGGCCCAGGCCACGGCCCAGGCGGTCAGCCGTTCCGGCACCGAAGCCTCAGGATAGGCCGGCACAAACACCTGGCTGTAGTATCGTTCGCGGGGTTTCCACACCTCTTCGGAGTCGGCCGGCACCACCCGGGCGTACAGGCGATCCAGCAGGTGAAACACCTTCAGGTCAAAGGCAGCTTCAGCCCGGAGTTGTTTGGGGGTCAGGCCCAGGGCCTCCAAAAAAGTATCCCGCACGCTGGCCGTCGGAAACTGCTTTTCCAGAAGGCGCAAATACGCGTCCACCTCCTGGGGGTCCACCGGCTCGTCCTCCAGCAGCACCCGCAGTTTCTGTTCCTCCAGGTTGCGTTCCTGTGCCACGGTTTCCGCCTCCCTTGCGGTCATCCGATGATCCACCTGCAAACGCTGTTGCCAGGGTACCTGTGCCAGCAAAAGCCACAGCCCCAGGATCACCGGAACACTCCCATCCGCTGCAACCGCCGAACCAGGGCCTGGTTCTTTTCCAGGTTGGAGAAGTCAAAAAAGATCACGGTCTTCAGGGGTGACCGCTGTACCTCCCGAAGTTCTACCGGCACATAGTGTTCGGCACCGGGCATCCACACCCCCAGCCCCACATACAGGGGCATGTCCTGCTGCAACTCGCGGTAGTAGGACAGGTATCGGGCATACCGGTCGGGAAATCGCGTATAGGCCATGGGCACCGGCAGATCCAGTGCGCCCTCCCGCGCCCACCGCACCCAGTCCTGGCCCAGCCGATACCATGAACTTCCAGGATTGGGAAACACAGCGCCGCTGAGTTTCACACCATGGGGCTGGATTTTCTGATGGATCAGGCTCACCAGCTGGCTAATGGCTTCCGCCCGCAGCTCGTTCCACCGGCTGTAGTGGTACCGGTACCAGCGTTCAATCCAGTCGAAGGTACGGGCCGTGGACCACCGGGGAGCCGTGAACCGGGCGGTTTCGTCAATGAGCAGGGGGTCGATGCCGGTTTCCTCCAGGTAGCGTTCCCGATCCCGGGTAAAGCCGAAGCCCGCCCCCGGGTACCGCACGAAGTCCAGGTGCACATAGGCCACTGGATACCGGGAAGCCACCTCTTCGTACACCGAGGCCACGAACTCGCGCACCTCGGGCCGGGTTGGGTCCAGGAACATGCCGTCAATGCCCTGCTCCCGGAAGTCCTCGCCCCGGTACTCCCGGAGCGACCGCCCCTCGTCGTCGCGGATAAACCAGTCGGGGTGCTGGTAATACACATGCTGGCTGTCCTCGGGCGGCGAATCCAGCGACCAGTACAGCAGGGTGTTGATCCAGGCGTGTACTTCCACCTGGTCTCCCAGGGAATCCAGCAGCATCTGCAGGGGGTCAAAGTCGGGGAATTCGCGATGATAGGGACTTCGGGGCAGGATCCGGGAGGGGTAGTAGGCGTAGCCGCCCACGGCTACCTGGGCGATGACCACCTGGAGCCCGTGTTCCTTCACGAAGTGGATTACCTCGCGGGTCCGCTCTGGCGTGCGGAGGTCCCGCGAAACCACCCAAACACCGGTACGCAAAGGTGTGGCCATGGCAAGAAAGGCCAGCCAGAACCCCAGCATGGGGGATTAACCCCGAACCTTAATCTGGTACCCGGTGGACCGGCGGATCATTTCCTCCAGGTAGGCCTCCACCGAGGTGCGCTCGGTGTCCTTCATGGCCACAGGCAGCACCACCGGCACCACATTGTCCAGCGCCTGGTTCCGGAGCCGGGCATCCACCTGGTCCAGCAGGGATTCCTCCACGATGATGATGCCGTATCGGTCGGACTCCAGGAGTTCGGGCAAAAGGGCTTCCAGGTCTTTGGGCGTTGCCACCTCCCGCACCTCAACGCCGGCGAGTTTGAAGCCAGGGGCCAGTTCGGGCTCCAGAACTACCAAAACGTGCCGTTCCATGGCGGCTATTCTACAAAGCCGCCGGGATGGAGTCAAGAAAAGACGATGCCCCCTCCTTGGGAACCCCCTCTCGGGGTTGGCTTGCCCGGTTTTGGGGAAACCCGGATAATTGCGGCAACAAAGGAGATCAGGCCATGATGGAGATTCGGAAGGTGCTGCTGCTGGATCCCAAGGGGTTGCCCGGCAAAACCCTGAAGTCCGCCGCCCGGTTCTTTGAAAAGCATTTCCAGAGCGAAAGCGTGTTCCTGTCGGTATTGCAGGAGCGGGTCGGCGAGGTGGCCGACCTGGGCACCCTGCGCGAGAAAGTGGCCGAACGGGTGAAGCCCCTGTTGCCGCGTGGCACCCGGATCCGGGTGGAGTTCGGCAAACTCCGCAATGAACTGCTGGTGGCCCTCAAGGAAGAGCAGATCGACCTCGTAATCGTGGAGGTAGAAGAGGATACCGGCGGGCTGGATCCGGCCGTACGCAAGGCCGTTCAGGCTGCCCGGGTGCCCGTGCTGGCCGTGGTCCAGGGCCGGCGGTTCCCGCCCCGGCGCATCGGCCTGCCCCTGCAGGTCCATCCCCGCGAGACCAGGGCCCTGGAATGGGGCAAAACCCTGAAGGATCTCATCGGCGGCACCGTGTACGCCCTGCACTTCGTGGAAATCCCGGAGCTCGGCCTCATTGAGGCCATCAACCCCTCCGAGGGGGTGCGCAAGATCCAGGAAGAGTTCGAGGAGAGCGGCCGCCAGAAGGTCCTGGAGTTCCTGAAGCAACATCAGGCCCTGGACTGGATCGACCGGGTGATCGTGGACGTGGACAAGCCCGCTGCTGGTATCCTGAGAGCTGTGCCCCGCTACAGGCTGGGCCTGTTGGTGATGACCCTGCCTCGGGTGTCCTTCCTGGAACACCTCCTCTTTGGCACCACCACTGAGGCGGTGCTCAGCCGGATGCCCTGCCATCTGCTGGTCCTGCCTACGGAGTAGCCATGGACCCCAAACCCGTGATCGCCGTCGGCGCCGACCACCGGGGCTACGCTCTGAAGGAGTTCCTCAAGGATCGGCTGGTGGCCCAGGGGTACCGGGTCATCGACATGGGCACCCACAGCCCCGAGTCCACCCATTATCCGATCTATGCCCGCAAGGTGGCCGAAGCCGTGGCCCGGGGCGAGGCCCGCTTCGGCATCCTCATTTGCTTTACGGGCATCGGCATGTCCATTGCCGCCAACAAGGTGCGGGGGGTTCGGGCGGCCCTGGTGTGGCGACAGGAACTGGCCGAGCTCACCCGCCGCCACAATAACGCCAATGTGCTGTGCCTTTCGGGCGGCTTCCTGCCCCGGGAACGGGCCTGGCGCTATGTACAGATCTTCCTGAACACCCCCTTTGAGGGCGGCCGGCACCAGAAACGGCTGGACCTGGTCGCCGATCTGGAAGATGCCCAGTGTCGGGATTAACGGTCCCCTTGTGGCCGTAGGGGTTGATGCCGTTTTGCCCTCCAGAGCCCCTGGAGCAGTCCGGGTGGCCATCCGGAAACCCCTTTGAAAATCAAGTACATGGGCCCGGCTTGACTTCCGGCCCCTCTTCGGCCTATAACCACAAGCCCGGAGTGTGGAAAACTTTTCCCTGTCCAGCCCGGGGATCCGTTGAGTGACAAGCGATAGCACGCAATCGGCCGGTGCAACGCACGACGTGCACCGCAGGGGTTTTATTCGCCGAAAAAACCGAAACTTTTAAACTTTATGCGAGTTCGAGGAGGTTTCCATGGGCACCACCGTGAAAAAGCCTGCCCTGCTCCCTGAAACCCTGGAGTTTTTCAAAGGCGACGAGCTACGGGCCCGGGTATTCCTGGACAAATACGCCCTGCGCGACCTGGAGGGCAACCTCCTGGAGAAAACGCCCCCGGAGATGTGGCGCCGCATCGCCCGGGTGATGGCCTCGGCCGAGGAGAATCCCAAAAAGCGGGAACTCTGGGAAAAGAACTTCTACTGGCTGCTGGAGGACTTCCGGTTCGTTCCCGGCGGTCGCATCATGTTCGGCGCCGGCAACCCCCGCCGGGTGACCATGCTGAACTGCTATGTGATCCCCATCAAGGAAGACTCGCTGGAGGCCATCTTTGAAGCCGCCAAGGAGGCCGCCCGTACCTACTCCTTCGGCGGGGGCGTGGGCACCGACATTTCCATCCTGCGGCCCGCCGGCACCCCGGTGAACAACGCCGCCCTGTTTTCCACCGGCGCCGTGTCCTTTATGGACATCTTTTCCACCACCACCGGCACCATCGGCCAGCAGGGCCGCCGGGGCGCCCTGATGATCACCATCAATGTGAACCACCCCGATGTGCTGGAATTCATCCGCATCAAGGACGATCCCGAACGCCGCAGGGTGCGGT